>JBJTBO010000495.1:0-6198 GCA_046091445.1 Planctomycetaceae bacterium
CTATGAGGCCGACGGCGAGGGTGCCGGCGCGTTCGAGACCGACACCTACTACGGCTTCGGCGGTGCGCCGGCCGCCGTCGGCGACGCCTACAACCCCGCGACCCCGAATCAAGACGCACCCGGACAGGGATGGTCGTGGAGCGCGTCGACCCCAGCCGTCAACGGGTGGCCCGTGGCCGGGTATGGCTACACGAAGTGGCTCTGGAATCACTTCATGCCGGGTGCCACCGAGGTGCCGGACGACGGGATCGCCGTGCCGCTGCCCGCAGGCGGTGATGTGCCCGATGTCGTCTTCACCGATGCCGAGGCGATGTCGGTCGACAACTGGTCCCACGGCGCGAATGCCCCGTACCAGTTCGGGATCATCAAGTACGCACAGACGTCGTGGCTGAAGTACAGCCCCGGCCCGATGACCGCGTACACGGAGAACTACTGGTTCGGCGAGAACCACTACATGCCGGGCCCCGGCTCGTCGATCGCCGCCGACACGTCGGCCACCATCAACTACGTGGCGACGCCGGTGCTCAACGCCCCGACGACGGCGAACGATTTCGATGCCACGCCGACGGTGACGTTCAACCAGCCGGTCGATGCCAAGGGTAGGCGCGGTATACCGGCGATGGGCTATGCGATCATGGGCACTGGCGGGATCGACCAGAATGCGTTCAACAACGGAACGGCCCACTTCTTCGGCGGCAATGGCGTTGGCAACGGCTATAGCACCGGCGTGTGGATCAGCCCGGGAAAGGGTGGCTCGGGTTACGCCAAGGGAACGAAGGACACGCCGAACGTGACCTTCCAGAAGCAGGTGGGCGATCAATCGATGTATGCCGGGAGCGGCTACATCGAGGCCGTTGACTCGAACGGCGCGATCCTAAGCATCGCGATCCTCGATCCGGGTGACTACAACCTGGAGCCGTCGATCGTGCTCCCTGCTACCACGGGCACGGTCGCGGAGCCCGAGGTCTATCTCACGCCCGCGAACGGCTATCCGCGGCCCGTTTTCCCCGTGTCCGGCGGCGCCGCCGCTGCGGGCTTCTTGTCGGTATCGACCCAGGGCAGTGTCAACCCCGGGCAGGTTACCAATCTCACGCTCCGCGATGCCGGCAGCGGCTATGCGCAGACCCCGAACACATCGGTTCAATTTGCCCCAATCACGACGTTCACCAGCGATGGGGGAATCCCGTTGGGGCCGCTCACGATCCTCGATGGCGGCTCAGGATACACAGCCCAGCCGGACATCTCGATTTACAAGCCGCAGGGCGGCATTGGGCCTTCGCTCGATGTCGTGATGGCGGGGGATGGGGATAAGGTGCAGTCCGTCACCGTAACGGCTACTGGCTCGGGCTACAGCACCGCGAATCCGCCCACGATTACGGTGACGCCGGTGCAGCCGACAGGGTATGACCCGAGCCCGTCGGGTCCCCTGGCCGGCCCGGGAGGGATTCCCGTCCATTTCGATACGACGGTCAACGGCACCTACCATTGGAGCCCGGTGATCTCGCAGTATCCAACCGCGATGCAGTCGCCGCTTCGCGTACCGACGCTCTACGCGCCGGTCACGGCCAGCGGACGGCAGGTCGCGCAGATCGTGATCACGGTCCTCGGTGATCACTACGACACGGCTACCAGCAAGCCCTACTACACGCTCAGCGGAGATACGTCGCAAACCAAGCACTATCTAAGCGGGGGTGTCAACGGAAACGGCATCAACCCGAACTACAACGGGGCCTATGTGCCGGCGCTCGATCTCTCGGGCGGCTTCCCGGTCGATCCCACCGGCCGCAGCGCCATCACGATCCTCGACTGTGGCTTTGGGTACAGCGCGGGCGCGGTCGTCGAAAACCCGGGCGCGGGCTACGACAATCAGACGACCTATGCCGTGAACTTCCCGGCCCCGCAGGGAGGGGGCACGGCGGCCACGGGCCTCCTGCTTGTGAACTCCGACGGCGCGGTTACCGGCATCGTCATCACCTCGGCGGGGTCAGGCTACACCTCTACCGATGACGGACGTACGGTCACGCTCCCGACTCCCGGGGCCGATGGGACGGCCGCCACGGCACAGATGTATCTCAGCCATTACCCGACTGTGACGATCACGTCGAACACCACCGCCGTCCACACGCCTGCCAGCCCGTACGTCATTACCGGGCCGACCGATCCCAAGAATCCCCAGCTGAGTGATCGGAGCACGGGATACATCGTCACCGGCATCGGCTTCAACTATCCCGGTGTGGGATATCAGAAGAACGACACCTTCACGTTTAAGTTCTCGGATCCGGCGGCAAACGGCACCCACCCCACCGCCGCCGCACTGCCGGCTCTGGGAACGAAGTTCAGCGCGAACCAGCTCCCCGTGCTGGCCGTGACCGACCCCGCCTCCGCCACCCAGATTCAGGGCGGTGCCAACGCCTTCAACTGGCAGATCTCCAACGGATACGGCCCGGGGCAGGTGTCGAAGATCACGAACCTCGCCGGTGGCAGCGGCTACACGAGTGCCCCGGCGGTCAAGTTCCCGGCGAAGCTGCCACCCGGCGGAAAGACGGCCAGGGCTCATGCCGTCGGGAACGGCGGCGTGGTCACCCAGATCGTCATCGACGACCCCGGCTACGGCTACGACCCATCGCAGCCCTTTGCGGTCACGATCGCGGCCCCGGGTGGTACGGGCACCCAGGCGACCGCCACCGTGGTGCTGGGCGACGTTCCGGTGCTGAGCATGGCCGCACTCCATACGGTCTATGCGAACTACGCCAGCCGTCCCGATCTCTTGGCGGCGATGTTCAACGATCAGCTCTATCAGGACGTGGCCCTGCCGAAGTTGAGCGAGGAGTTTTATTCGCCGCTGGTGTGGACCGACTTCACGAACCCGAACTCCACCGACGGCACGCAGGTTCCCCAGCGGGCGATCGCCACCTTCTCGATCGAGTCGCTCAACCGGTCGAACACGTTCGACGACCAGGGCAACTACGTCCCCGGCGCGATCACCAAGACCTGCCTCGACGCGAAGTATCAAAGCGACGTCAGCCTCGGCGTGCCCAACACGCTCGGCGGCACGTTCTCCGGCCTGTCGTCGCTGACCTACGCGCAGTTCGTCGACTTCCTCAATTCGGCGGCCACGATCATCGCCAACAACGCGGGCCCCAAGCCCGACGGTACGAAGATGCTGCCCCAGGACGTGACATTCCAGGTCTACGACGCGGCCTTCCTGCCGCTGGAATGGATCACGCAGGCCAACCCCAATCGCTGGAGCGCCGTGAATGCCGCGCCGGTCTTCGGGAGCCAGGCAGGCGGATCGGTCGTCGAGAACACGCCGCACGCGACGCCGATCTACGTCGCCCATGCGTCGGACGTGGGTACCACGTGGGCCGAGCGGACGGTGACCTACGGCCTCAAGCCGGGTGTCGGGGACGTGGCGGACCTCACGATCGATTCACGCAGCGGTGAGGTGAGGCTGCTCAGGCCCGCGAACTACGAGGCGAAGCGGTCCTACGCCTTCGTCGTCGTGGCGAGCGACGGCGGCTCGCCGGCGCTCACATCCGAGCGATCGGTGACCGTCACCGTCGACGACGTGCCCGAAGACCCGACCGCTCCGGCGATCGCCGCACCCGCGCGGTTCACCGTGCTCGAGGATGGCGCGACGCGGCTGACGTTTTCCCCGACGCCCTTCAGCGACGCCGATTCCGCCGCGCACAAGCCGATGACCGTGTCGCTCGGCGTGCCGGTCGGACGCATCGCCGCCGCGAGCGGCGCGGGCGTCACGGTCGGCGGAAGCGCGAGGCGGCGCACGCTCAGCGGCCGACTCGACGCGATCAATGCGTACCTCGCCGCGGGGCGGGTGTCGTATGTGCCCGAGGCCGGTGCCGTGGCCGCTCGCACGCTGTCGATCGTGATCAGCGAGTCGTATAGGTCGTTCAGCCGGCGGGCGACTGCGGAGTCGGTTCTCGACGTGTCGCCGGTCGACGACGCTCCCCGGGTCCAGTCGCCCGCCCGTTTCCGGGTGCTCGAGGATACTCCCGGGAATCTCGTCTGGCCCGCCGGCATCACCCCCTTCTCCGACGACGACTCCGCGGTGCTGACGGTCACGCTGTCGGTCGATCGCGGTGTGATCGCGTCGACGGGTGACGAGGGTGTGACGGTCGGGGGCTCCGACACGGCCCGTACGTTCCGAGGTGCGTTGGCTGATCTCAATCGGCTGTTCCGCCGCCCCGGTGGGATCATCTACACGCCCGCAACGGATGACACCGCGGCGGTGACGCTCACGACCACGGTGGCCGACGGCGTGTCGCAGGCCGTGGCATCGAGCCGGATCATGGTCTTAACGCTGAACGACGCGCCGACCCAGCGGGCATCAGGCCTCATGCTCGGGGCGACGGCGGGCCGTCCTGTCCGCATCGATCCGGACCAGTTGGCAACCGCCACCGTGGCACGCGATGTCGATTCCCGACGCGTCTCGTTCCTCCTCACCGGCACGACGAGAGGCCAGGTCGAGCGGCTGGTGGGCGGCCGTTGGGTGCCCATGCGGACGACCGGACCCGTGGCAACGCGGCTGATCGACGGCCGCGATCCGGTGCGTTGGGTCGCCCCGGCAGGTGCGCTCGGCACCACGCCGGCATTCACCGTGCAGGCATGGGATGGACGGTTGGCGTCGACGACCATCTCACAGATTTCGGTGTCGATCGCGGCCACCGACGACACCGCGTTCGCCTACTTCATCGATGACACGAAGCAGGTGTCGAACGTGCCCGCAGGGTACGGCGTGATCGGTGAATTCAGCGAGACAGAGCGAGCCGCCGCCGTCGCCTCCGGCCGGATCGTTGGCGAGTCGGTCGCGATGTTCAACCAGCAGTCCGACAACACCGTTGGCTACAGCCTCTGGCCGCTCATCGCTGGGCTGTTCGCGTCCCGCGACGTGATCCAGCCTGGCGACCGGATGGCTCTCGCCGAACAGATCCTGACGAACGTGCTCGTGAACAAGGGGCTCACCGCGACGAGCGAATTTCCCAGTCCGGACGAGGGCGTGCCCTCGAGCCCGGGAGCGGGCTACGTGATCTGGGCACAGGATTTCGAGTTCACGTCGGGCGTCGTTCCCACGACCGACGTGTATGCCGGCGTGACGGCCGTCCTGTGGGCCGGTCGCACCTACCTGGGTGACTCGTTCAAGATCATGCCCGTGCCGTCGAGCAGCCTCTTCAAGACGCTCGGTGACATCACCGGCAACGGCATGGGTGACTACGTCGCCGATGAGATCATCAACGGCACTGCGTCCACCCCCTACCTCGCCTCGCTCGGACTCGAGGGGCTGCCGGAGAACCCGCAGCACGGGTCGAACGGCGAGTGGAACTTCCTGTCGTTGCTCTACGCCAACGGCCTGATCGACGGCTTCTTCGGCCAGAACTACAACACCGCGCAGGTGGGCATCGTCACGCCTGACACGCTCCCCTTCCACGACGCCTCCCTGCCCTACGCGATCCAATCGGCCCACGACAATCCGACGCAGGTCGCCAGCGGTGGGCCGTGGAACACGGTCTACAACGGCGACGTGCCGTTCCACGCGACTGTGTATTGGTTGGCGAACGTCGATCCGACGTGGGGTCAGCCGCCGAAGAAACCGGTGCTCCAGCCCACGCAGGCTCCGCTGCCCACGACGGCGTTCGCGGCATACGGTCGGTCGAACTGATCTGCGGCAGGCTGTGCCGCGGTCCGGGTCGCAGGTGAATCACGATGCAGCGAGCGAGCGTCCGCTCACCGGGCATCGGCGCCCTGTGCGTCATGTCCATCGTCTGCACGACGGCGGACGCCGGTGCCGCCGACCGGCGGGACTTCGTGGCACGCCATTGCCTGGCGGGCCACGATGCATCCACCAGGTCGGGCGGCCTCGACCTGACGGCGATCGGGGACGACCTTGCCGATCCGACCACGTTCGACCGCTGGGTGGCGGTCCATGATCGTGTCCATCACGGCGAGATGCCGCCGGCCGAGGCCGACCCTCCGCCGACGGAGGAGGCGCGGCGGTTTCTCGCCGCGCTCGAGGCGGCGCTCCTGCGAGCCGCGTCTCGTCGGCTCGCGGCGACGGGCCGAGTGCGGCTGCGGCGGCTGCCGCGCCGCGAGTTCGAAACCACGCTCGTCGACCTGCTCGCGCTGCCGCGGCACGACATCACCGGTCTCCTGCCGGCCGACGCCCGCGTGGCCGGCTACGAC
>JBJTBO010000496.1:0-12171 GCA_046091445.1 Planctomycetaceae bacterium
CCCGGCACCGGCACGTGATACGGGTCGAGCGTCGCGCCGAGATAGCCACCGCGCGACCGGAAGCCGCCGGTGCCCAGCGCGACGCAGGCCGGCAGATCGATGCCGGCCTGCGGCAGTTCGTGCGCGACGACCGCGCCGAGCGACGGATGCGTGAGCACCGGATCGGGGCGGTAGCCCGTCTTCATCGCATGCGTGCCGCGCTCGTGGTCCCCCTCCTTCGAGACGAGGGACCGCACGATCGACAGGCGGTCGAGCACCGCGGCGAGCTGCGGATAGTCCACGCCGATCTGCACGCCGTCGAGCGCCGTGTCGATCGCCCGGGTGGGGCCCCCGATGGCCGTGCCCGGATGGGGATCGAACGTCTCGAGCTGGCTCGGTCCACCGGCGAGCCACACGGTCACGAGCGACCCGGGCCGCTCGACGCCGCGCCGCGCCGCCGCGCGGGCTGGCAGTGCCGGCAGTGCGAGCGAGAGCCCGAGTCCCGCCACGTGGACGCACCAGCGTCGTCGCGACGGATCGACCGCGTCACCGAAGCCTGTCGAAGCCATGTTCGTCTGTTCCTCCTCGTCGCTGGCGTGTTCGTGTCGCGTCACCGACGCGCATGCCGCCGATCCAGGCTGAGCCGCGCGGTCCCTCACCGCTCAATGATTCCACGCAAACTCCGCCGCATTGAAGAGCGCCCAGCACACGTCCTCGACGCCGCGGCCGCGCGTCGACGCCGAGGCGATGGCCGTTCGCATGATCGACAGCTCCTCGGGAGTGGGTCGCCTGGTGAGCATGGTCAGGTAGACCACCTCCACCGCCGCGTCGTCGTCGGCGGCCATGCCCGCGATCCGGCCGGCGGCCGTGAGGGCATTGGCCTCCACCAGTTCGCGCGTGAGCCGACCGTTCATGCGCAGGAGCGACTGCGGAACGGTGGAGACCGAGTCCGCCGGAGCGCCGTCGGCCGGCCGGCCGTGGTCGCGCACGAAGTCGAGCGGGCGGAAAAACCGCACGGTCCGCGTGACCAGCGGCGCCCCACCGTCGATCGTGTGCAGGCTGGTCGTCTGGCTCATCGCCGTGATCAGATCCTCGGGATCGAGCGGCGAGAGCGGAAACGCGGCCCACGCCTCGGCGACACGCCCGGCCGTGGCATCGTCCTCGAGGAGCGGATGGACCGATGCCAGCCGAAAGATCCGCGTGGAGGCGAGCGCCGCGAGCATGCGCCGCAGGTCGCGACCATGATCCCTCAGGTCCACCGCGAGCACGTCCACCGGATCGGAGCCATCCGGCGATGGCGGCGGATCGGGAAGGTCGTCCACCGGGTCGTGCCAGGGCCGGCCGAAGACGATCTGCCAGAGGCGGTTGGCGATCGCCCGATCGAAGCGGCGGTTGTCGGGATGCACGAGCCAGCCCGCCAGCCGCTCCCGATGCGTGCCCGCCGCGGGCACCCACGCCTCGCCGAACGGCACGCGCGGCGGCACGTTCCGGGCCGTCGTGCCGGTCGCGGCGGGCATCGGCATGGCCTCCGGCATCGACGCGGCCATCGCCTCGACGCGATGCACGCGGCGCGGATCGTCCTCGAGGCCGAGCACCGTGATCCGCGCCTGGCCGAAGTGGGCCGCGAGGCCCTCGAACTGGCGCTGCGTCACCGGCGAGAACGGGTGATCGTGACACTGCGCGCAGTCGATGCGCTGACCCAGCATGCAGCGGGCCACGCGGCCGGCGAGCTTCTCGGCGTCGAGCATGTCGTTCGCCTGCGCCTGGGTCACGAAGTTCACCGCGGGCGTGTCGGTCCACAGCCCCCGAGCGGACACCATCTCCGACACGATGCGGTCCACGGGGCGGTTGTCGTGGATCGCATCGGTGAGCCACGCGGTGAAGCGATCGCGACGGAAGACGAGAAACGGGCCCTGGTCGTCTCCGGCGAACACCCGCGCGAGCCGCCGCGCGAGATACTCGGCGCTCCGCCGCTCCCGGAGGAGTCCGTCGATCCAGCGCTCGAGCCGATCGGGCGCACCATCCGCTTCGAAGCGGCGTATTTCCTCGAGCGACGGGATCGTGCCCGCGAGCGCGAGCCATGCCCGCCGCAGAACGGCGAGGTCGGCGGCGGCATCCGCCGGCTCGATGCCCGCCGCCGTCCAGCGTGCGGCGACGGCGGCGTCGAGCGCCGCCACCAGTCCCGGGCGATCAACCGACCCGACGGCGCCCGGCAGTGGCGTCGAGGGCGACTGCACGATCGCGATGAGCACGGCGACGGGGGCCGTGAGCGCGAGCGCCGGCAGCAGGCGGCGGCCGATCGTTCGACGCGCGTGCATGACGCGGGCTCCCGCGGATTCAGAGGCCGCTCGAGGCGGCGACGGGCACGACCACCACCCGCCCACTAACACTATATCCGCCCGCCAACACTCTATCCGGACGAGCAGGATTAGATCCGGACCGTTATGACGATATCCGGACCATCATGCCGGTGCCGTATCCTCACGCGCATGACCGCGATCTCCCCACCCGCCGCCGCGGATACGCCGGAGGATGCCTGGCGATCGTGGGATTCGTTCCCCTGCTGCCCGTCGCCCCTGCGGCATCCGCTCCGCGCGGTCGGGTGGATCATCTCACTGGGCGCCGGCCTCGTGAGCCTCGTGGTGATTCTTTCGGTGCTGGCGGCCGTGCCGATCGTGAATCTCGTCGTGCTCGGCTACATGCTCGAGGGAGAGGGACGCGTCGTGCGTTCGGGAAGACTGCGTGACGGCGTCCCCCTGGCAGGGATGCTGCCGCGACTCGGGGCGATCGGCTTCGGCACATGGGCATGGCTCCTCGTCGTGCAGCTGGTCGCCGGCGCGGCGGCCGACGCGGCGCTCGTCGATCCGGGCGGTCCGACGGCCACGGCCTGGCGGCGGGCGACGCTGCTCCCGGCGGTGGGTGTCGGCCTCCACCTGCTGCTGGCGTGGCAGGCGGGCGGAAGCCTCATGACGTTCGTGCGTCCGCTCCGCAACGCGCGGCGCTTCGCCCGCGCGCTCCGGGCCGGCACCGCGTGGTCCGACGCCGCGGATCGTCTCGGCGCCGCGCTCGCGCTCGTGCGGCCGCGGCACCTGTTCTCGCTGGGCCTCCGCGGCTTCATCGGCGCCGCGCTCTGGCTCGTGCCCCCCACGCTCCTCTTCTCGGCGTTCCGCAACACGCAGCGGCCGGCCGCGCTCCTGGTGACGCTCGCCGGCGCGGCCCTCCTCGGACTCGTGCTCGTCTGCGTGCCGTTCCTGCAGGCCCGCTTCGCCGCCGAGGGCCGACTGGCGGCGTTTCGCGATATCGGCTTCGTGGGCCGGCTCTTCCGTCGCGCGCCGGTCGCGGTCGTGGCCGCCGTCGTCGTGCTCCACGCGCTCTCGCTGCCGCTCCATCTCGCGAAGGTGATCGTCCCGCCCCGCGACGCGCTGTGGTTGATCACCCCGCTCTTCGTGGTCACGATCTTTCCGGCACGCATCGCCGTCGGCTGGGCCACCGGTTTCGCCCTGCGGCGCGAACGGGACCGCTGGCGGATCCTGCGGTGGCTCACGGCGGCCGTGCTCGTGCCGGCCGTGGCCCTGCTCCTCGTGCTGCTCTTCATCACACCCGCGATCGACGCGCTCGGCCGCCGGGTGCTCTTCGATCACCACGCGATCCTGCTGCCGACGCCCTTCTGACGGAAGGGCACGACGGACGGCGATCGCCGGTCATGCCGCGGCCGGGCGACGGTAGAGGAAGGGATTCATCGCGGGGTCGTTGTACATCTTCATCTGTCGGAACACGCGGAGCGGCCGCTCGGCGGCGTAGATCTCGACGAGCAGCCGATCGAGGGCGGCCACGAGATGGTCCCGCTGCATGTCGAGGATGACGAGCCGGTCCGCGGCCTTCTTGCGGTGCTCGGCGGTGGCGTCGCGACGATCGACCTGCTCCCGCATGTGGTAGCGCCGCAGCTCGAGGATCGACAGCCGATCGATCGCCGCACCGGGGGTCTCGGTGGCCGCCGGAGCGCGGGGCGGCGCGACGATGCCGCGCGCGGCGAGGTCGGCCACGAGCCCGTCGTCCACCTGCTCGATCGCGTCGTTGCGCGCCTGGTTGTAGCGGTCGATCGCGCGCTTCACCGCGGCGATCCGCTCGTCGGTCACGTCGGGCGAGCGGGCGATGTCCTCCTCGTGCCAGAGGAGAAAGTTGAAGCGGTGCAGGTCGCAGACGCGGCCCATGAGGTCGGTCTCGGTGTGCGCCGGCTCGATCTCGTGCCAGCGGGCGACGAGGTCGGCGAGGCGGGAGTCGATCGCGGTTCCGGGCGGATGGGGCAGGGGCATCGGCAGGACTCCTGGGGAGATCGCACGGGCCGCGTCAGGCCGCGCGGCGAAACACGAGGCACAGGTTCGAACCACCGAACCCGAACGAGTTGCTCGCAGCGACGTCCACGCGGCGCGGACGCGCCACGTGGGCCACGTGGTCGAGCCGGCACTGTTCGTCCGGATGATCGAGATTCACCGTGGGCGGGAGCGCCTGCCGCTCGAGGGCCACGAGGCAGGCCACCGCCTCGAACGCGGCGGCACCGCTCACGAGGTGGCCGGTCATGCCCTTCGTGGAGCTCACGGGCACGCCGTCCGTCGCAGCGCCGAGCGCGAGGCGGATGGCTGCGGCCTCCGCGACGTCCCCGACGGGGGTGCCCGCGGCGTGGGCGTTGACGTAGTCGATCTCATCGGGCGTTACGCCCGCGTCGGCGACCGCCGCCGTGATCGCGCGCGCGGCCTGCGTGGCTTCCGCGTTGGGAATCACCATGTGGACCGCGTCACTCGACATGCCGACGCCGGCGAGCTCCGCCCGCACGGCGACGCAGCGGCTCGCCGCGTCGCGGGCGCGTTCGAGGACGAGGAAGGCGCCCCCCTCGCCGATCACGAAGCCGTCGCGATCACGATCGAAGGGGCGCGATGCCCGCGCCGGATCGTCGTCACGACGTGACAGCGCCCGCAGGTTGGAGAACGCGGCGATCGTCGTGGGGCTCAGCACGTCGCAGCCACCGGCGACGCAGGCGTCGACGCGCCCGGCATCGAGCCACGCCCGCGCGACGGCCAGGGCGTATCCGCTCGATCCGCATGCCGCCGCGACCGTGACCGCGGGACCGTCGAGCCCGAGCAGGGCGGCGAGCCGGCGCACGAGCGTCGGGTCGCGCCGCGGTTCGAGCACGCGGGTGCCGCCGCCGAGGAAGTCGAGTTCCCATGCCTTGAGGTGCTCGGCACCGAGGCCGAGCACGAGGCCGATCCGCGCGCCGTCGGGCCGCAGCGCGCCGGTGAGGCGGGCGTCGGCGAGCGCGTCGGCGGCCGGCGCGAGGCAGACCCGTGCGAGCCGATCGAAGTCGGCGAGCGCGGTCGCGTCGATGCCGCAGGATGCGGGGACGTCGGGCAGGCACTCGACCGGCGCGGCAAACTGCCGTGCCGCGCGGCCGTAGGGCCCTGGATCGATCGCGCGGATGCCGCTGCGGCCCGCGAGGAGCGCGTCGGCGACGGCCGGAAACGAATGACCGAGCGGCGAGACGACGCCCACGCCCGTGACCACGACGCGATCGCGCCTGGCGGATGATCCCGGACGTGGCGACGACGCGGATGACGGCGTCATGCGGCCTCCCGTCGCGGCGTGGACTGCGAGGCGGGCGTCCGGCGGGCGATCGTGACCTCGAGCGGCCACGGCGCCGAGATGTGGCAGGTCACGCTCGAGCCGCCCGTCCGGCAGGACGACACGGCACGCGCGACGTCGACCAGGGGGGACGAACGGCGGCGGGCGGCGACCGGCCGGGACAGCGCTGCGGAGGGGCCGTGCACGTCGAGCGTCACCTCACCCAATCCCGAGGCGTCGACGAGCAGCGCGAGGCCGCGGCACACGGGATCGTTCACGGCCTGGCCGGCTGCATCGAGCGACGGTTCCTCGTCCCATTCCGTCGCGACGATCCACACGGCCGGCAGGGAGGCCGCGCCGCCGGCGGCGGGGACGATCGATACCGCCGTCATCAGCCCCTCGGCGAAGGCGTCGGGACCGCCCCCGACGCCGAGGTGCGGCCCGTGCATGCCGAGCGCCACGCTCACGGCGCCCGCGAGCGAGTGGAGCGAGCACTGCGGCACGATGTGCGTCGAGATCGCCACCGGCCCGTCCTGCCGCATCTGGATCAGCGATCGGGCGGTGACGAGCCGGCCCGCCTGGCAGGGAGCCCCGATGACGCCATGCTGGGGAAGATCGTTCGCCACGGACGGCGTCGCGGCGATCGCCTCGAGCACGGCGCGGAGCCCGACGACCGTGTGCTCGTCGCAGTGACGCAGGAAGCGCGGCGGGAGGGCGGGCGCGCCCGCCGGCACCGCGCCGTCGCGCAGGGCGGGGATCGTCGAGAGCCTGGATTCGCACATTCCATGCGCGGTGATCGCGCACGTGGCGGACGGCGGCACGGCGGAGGATGCACGATCGGTCATGACGGCGGGTCGGCGGATCTGGGTGCCGGAACGCCCCGCTCTCCGGGCGGGTGTCGCACGGCACCGCGTCGCATGGCGACGCAGGAACGGGTTCCGGCGGCTGGATGCGTCCTCGGCGCAGCGGCGCTCGCGCGCTCAGGCGGCACTCCTGCCATCCTTCGCGGCGATCTTCTTCTGCAGCACGTTGAGCAGGTCGCCCACGGTGTTGATCGATTCGAGCAGCTCGGTCTCGATCTGGATGCCGAAGCGGCCCTCGGTGTGCAGAAGCAGGCCTGCCATGTCGAGGGAATCGAGGTTCAGGCCTTCCCGCAGCGACGTGCGCTCGTCGAGGTTCGGGTAGGTCTCACCCGTCTCCTTCTCGAGGAGTTCGAGGACGATCGCGGACAGCTGCTCACGGGTCATCTCGGAAGCGGACATGGTGCGGTGCCTCCCTGGAATGGGCGGTCGCGCGGACCGCAGAGGCGGAACCGTAGCGGACACCGCCGACATGACGAATACCAAAAACCGGCCCGTGGTGGGCGCGTGTGCCGCGAAACGCCGCGTCCAGCGGGCCGCACGGACGCGTCCGCTGCTGTGGCGGACGCGACGGGACGGGCGCGCCCCGGGCCCGCCGCGTCGGCGATCGGGTGATCGAGACGGCTGGAGGACGGGCGCCCCGCGGCGTTAGTCTGCGGGACACAGGGGGTCGGCGGACGCTGGAGAAGCGTCCCGACGGGGACGGCGGCCCGCCCCGACCCGTGGCACGCCGGAAGTCACCGACGATGGAAAGCCACGAACGAGCCTTCCGGCGGGGCATGCCGCTGTGCCTCGCCCTGATCACGGCGACCTACGCGTCCGCGCTCGTCGTCGCCACGCACTACCCGCGTCCGCAGGTCGTCATCCGGAGCATCATCGAGCGTCCGGTGATCAGGCAGGTGATCACGAAGCCACCGTCCGACAAGACGCTGCACCTGTGGGCGTACGCCCCGCTCGCCGCGCTCGCCGGCATGACCGCGGCCGCCTCGGGCTGGTGGTCGGGCCGCACGTGCGTCGGTGTGGCCGCGGGAACCGCCCTCTTCGCGGCGCTCGACGAGGCGACCCAGCCGCTGCCATGGTTCCGGCGCACCGCGGACCTGCTCGACTGGGGCTACGACTGCCTGGGCATCGCGCTCGGACTGGCCGTCGTGGCCCTGGCACTCGGCCTCGCGCGGCGGCTGCGCCCGCACGCACCCGCGGCCTCGGCACAGGGCCCGGAATCGGGAGGCCGTCAGTAGTTCGGAGTCGGCGCCCGGAAGTCCCCGACGTCCACCGACCGGAACCACGCGATCGTGCGGGCGAGGCCCTCGCGCAGCGTGACGTGCGGCTCCCACCCGAGCCGCTCCCGCGCGAGCGCGATGTCCGGCCGCCGGCGTTCGGGATCGTCGACCGGCAACGGCTTCTCCACGAGCGACGACGCGGACCTGGTGAGTTCGAGCGTCAGGTCGGCGAGCTCACGGATGGTGAACTCGTCTGGATTGCCGATGTTCACGGGGCCGGTGAACGCGTCGGGGCCGTTCATCATGCGGATCATCGCCTCGACGAGATCGTCGCGGTAGCAGAAGCTGCGGGTCTGCCGGCCGGTGCCGAAGATGGTGATCGGATCCCCGGCGAGCGCCTGGCGGATGAAGGTGGAGACCACGCGACCGTCGTACGGATGCATGCGCGGCCCATAGGTGTTGAAGATGCGAACGATGCGGACGTTCACGCCGTTGTGGCGGTGGTAGTCCATGAAGAGCGTCTCGGCGGCCCGCTTCCCCTCGTCGTAGCAGGCCCGCGGCCCGATCGGGTTGACGGCGCCGCGGTAGTGCTCCGGTTGCGGGTGCACCTCCGGATCCCCGTAGACCTCGCTCGTGGAGGCCTGCAGGATCTTCGCGCGACAGCGACGGGCCATCCCGAGCAGGTTGATGGCGCCCATCACCGACGTCTTCATCGTCTTGATCGGGGTGTACTGGTAGTGCCCGGGCGCGGCGGGGCAGGCGAGGTTGTAGATCTCGTCCACCTCGAGCCAGAGGGGCTGGGTGATGTCGTGCCGGATCAGCTCGAAGTTGCCGCGGCCGAGCAGATGCGCGACGTTCGACTTCTGGCTCGTGAAGAAGTTGTCGACGCACACGACGTCCTGGCCGGCCTCGACGAGCCGCTCGCAGAGATGGCTGCCGAGGAAGCCGGCGCCGCCGGTCACGAGGATGCGCTTGATCGAGGCCATCGACGGTGCACTCCGGGCGGTGGACGACCGGTATCATGCCCGCCGCCACCGTGGTAGGGTACTGCGGGCCCGTTCGGCCCGGTGTTCGATCCCGTCCCGCACCACGCCCGTCTTCCTTCGAGGTTGCCACCATGAGCGACTCGGTTCCCTTCAGCCGTCGCACCGCGCTCGCCGCCGCCGCGGGCACCGCCGCCACGATCGCCGCGAGCGAGTCGAACGCCGCGGACGGCCCCGTCGCGACCAAGGGCCGCATCAAGCAGTCGCTCGTCTACTGGTGCTTCAACATGATGGGCGACAAGTGGGACATCGAGCGGATGTGCGGGGTCGCCCGCGAGCTCGGCTGCGGGTCGATCGAGCTGGCCGAGCCGGCCCTCTGGCCCACCCTCCAGAAGCACGGCCTCGTGTGCGCGATCGCGCCCAACGGCATGCCCGGCGCGCCCTTCATGCGGGGCTTCAACAATCCGCGCTACCACGAGGAGGTGATCGCCCGCACCACGCAGGCGATCGACGACTGCGCGGCGGCCAAGTTCCCGGCGGTGATCGCCTTCACCGGCTACGCGTGGCGCGACGCCGACGATCCCTCGAGTGGCGAGATCTCGCGCGAGGAGGGGGCCGACAACTGCGTGGCCGGATTCAAGAAGATCGTCGGCCATGCGGAAAAGAAGGGCGTCACGATCTGCCTCGAGCACCTCAACACCCGTGACGGCACGCACCCGATGAAGGGCCACCCGGGATATCAGGGCGACGACGTGGACGAGGTGGCGGCGATCATCCGCCGCGTCGGGTCGGAGCGGCTCAAGCTGCTCTTCGACTGCTACCACGTGCAGATCATGAACGGCGACCTGATCCGGCGGATCGAGGAGCTCAAGGACATCATCGGCCACGTGCACACCGCCGGAAACCCCGGACGCGGCGAGCTCGACGACGCCCAGGAGATCCTCTACCCGCCGGTCATGCGGAAGCTCGTGGACGTCGGCTACACGGGGTACGTCGGTCAGGAGTTCATTCCGACGCGCGACCCGCTCGCGGGCCTGCGGCAGGCCGTGGCGCTCTGCGACGTCTGACGCGCGGCGGCGCGACCGCGGCAGGACATGACACCGGCCGTGCGCGGTGCCGCATGGTGCCGCCGTCGCGGCCTCGTGGTCAGCCAGGCGCGTCCGACGGACCCGGCCGCACGAGGACGACCCGCAGATCGGCCACGTTCGTGCCCGTGGGGCCCGTGACGAGGAGTCCGCCGATCGCGTCGAGCAGCGGATGCGCGTCGCAGCGGTCGAGCGCGCGATCCACGTCGAGCCCGAGGGCCCGGGCGGCCACCTGCGCATCCACGCACCCGCCGGCCGCCGTCGTCGGCCCGTCCTCGCCGTCGCTGCCGATGCTCGCGACGACGAGCCCGGCCGGCCACGGGTCGCCCCCACGCATGTCCGCGAGCGCCGCGACGACCGTCTGCTGATTCCGGCCGCCGCGGCCATGATCGGCGGGCACGCACACGACCGCCTCGCCGCCCTCGACCACGGCGCGGGGCCGGCCGTCCCGGCAAGCCGCGGCCACGAGCGCCCGACCTTCGCGGGCCAGCCGCCTGCCCACGGCGTCGGCCGACTCGACCCCGTCTGCGTCCGCCACGCGCGCGACGACGTCGTATCCCAGCGTCCTGGCACGGGCCGCGGCCGCCTCGACGGCCGTGGTGTTCGAGCCGAGCAGCACGTGTTCCACCCGGCACCCATGGGCATTGGTCCACGCGTCCGCCGGCGAAACCGGCGGAGCCGACGCCAGGGCATCGCTGCGATCCCGCTCGAGCATCCGCGCGAGCGTGGGGCCGACTCCCGCTGCGATCGCGCCGTACCGCTCGAGGATCGCGAGCGCCTCGGCCGCGCGGGGCGGCACCGGCAGACAGGGCGCCGACGCGATGAGGTCGAGCGGGTCACCGACGATGTCCGACAGCACGATCACGACGAGCCGGCCCGCGCGACAGGCCCGCGCGAGTCCGCCCCCCTTCACGTCGCTCGCCGCCTGCCGCACCACGTTGAGCTCGCGGATGTCGGCGCCGGCCCGCGAGAGAAAGCCGGTCACCGCGATCTTCTCGTCGAGCGGCAGCCCGGGCCGCGGAGCGACGAGGCAGGCCGAGCCGCCTCCGGTGACCAGCGCGACCGCAACGTCGGCGGGCCCGAGTCCGGCAAGCAGGGACCGCATCGCGGCGGTGGCCTCGACCGCCGCGGGCGTGGGGAGGTTGACCGCGGCGGGCCGCGTGGCGCGGACCTCGATCCTGCCGTCACCCGCCCTCACCACGCCCTCACCGCTCCCGGCCGGAACGCTGAGCAGCCCATCGGCCCGGCCGCCACCGCTCGTCACGATCACCCGGGCGAGACCGCGGGCGAGGCCTGCCGCCGCCTTCCCCGCGCCGACGACCACCAGCCGTCCCTCGCGTGGCATGACGGCGAGCGGTCGGCCATCCACCGACAGCGCGCCGTGCAGCACCGCGAGGCGGCGGAGGATGAGTCGCTCCGGATCCACCGACTCGAGCGCGGCATGCAGGATCGCCGCGACGTCACCGCCACACCCGTTCATCGGTCGCCCGACGGCGGCTGGAAGTGCGCGTTCTTCGGGTCGAAGCGCGAGAGGTCGATGCCGCCACGCGACTCCTCCTCGAGAAGCTTGACCCGCATCTCGAGCCGCTCGAGGCGGCGGGCCAGCAGGGCCGGCGACTCCTCGGTCGGCGTCGGGCGCGGGGGGCGAGGCACCTGCGGATAGCCGAGCTGACGCTGGAGCGCCGCGAAGAAGAAGAGCGGATCCTTGCCCCGGTTCGCGCGGGCGATCCGTCCTTCCCGGGCGCCGAAGAGGATCGTGCGGTCCGGCTCCGCCGCCGCGCGTCCCGCCACCTGCGCGTCCCGCTTCTCCACCCGCCAGTACTCGGGGCTGCGCACGTAGACGAGATCGGCGAGGTCGATGAGCCCCACCTGCCGCCCGACCGTCGTGATCCATGCCCGCCAGTCGTCGTCGAAGATGTCGTCGGTGGCGATCGCCGCGAGGCCGCGGGCGTAGTCGAGGCGATTGCGCGACAGGCACTCGAAACGGAAGAAGAAGAGGCCCTGCGGTGTCGCCGCCTCCGCGCGGTACGCGGCCTCCCGCTCGAGGATCGCGAGGGCCGTGCGCATGTCGAACCTGCCCCCCTCCTCCTCCGCCTCGGCCACGACGAAGGTCTGGAACGCGGTGAAATAGTGGGGCAGCCGGGCGAGGGCCGTCGACAGGGTGCCGACGAGCTTGATCTCCCCCACGAGGTAGTCGATCGCCATCGGCAGCTTCGAGGTCGCGAGGATCTCCTCGCCGATCGCCGCGAGCGCCTCCTGCGCCGCCACGCCCGCGACCATCCGCTCCGCGAACGCCTTGAACAGGTGGGCCTGTTCGATGTACTCCTCGCGTTCGAGCATGGGGCGTTCCGCACGGCGGAAGGGCCCGGGAAGCCCATCGGCCCCGGACGGCACCGTCGGTCCCGACTATAGCCGACTATGATGCGAGAGG
>JBJTBO010000497.1:0-8700 GCA_046091445.1 Planctomycetaceae bacterium
GTGCGAGCTCCTTCCCGTCCGCGGGTGCCGTCGCGAACCGCTCCTCGAGCGGCCGGCGCCGCGCTGCCCGACCGGCGGCGATTGAACCAGCGGCGCTCCGGCCGGTCAAACCCCTCCCGCGCATCCCATGGGCGCGGCGGCGCCGTGACCGGCGGCAGGCGGCGGGGCGGCCCGTGGGGTAGAGTTGAGACATGAATCCGACCAACGCCCGGCCGGCGGCCCGCCAGCATCCCTCCACCTCGAACCTGCGGATCCGGAGCCTCGAGCCGCTCGTCCCGCCGGCACGGCTCTGCGCGGTGCTGCCGCTCGATGACGCGGCGGCGCAGACCATCGTGGCGGGGCGTCGCGCCGTCGAGCGGGTGCTCGACGGATCGGATCGACGGGTGATGGCGATCGTCGGCCCCTGCTCCATCCACGACCCCGCCGCCGCGCGTGACTACGCCGCCCGCCTCGGCCGGGTCGCGGAGCGGGTGCAGGACCGGCTGCTGGTCGAGATGCGGGTCTACTTCGAGAAGCCGCGCACCACCGTCGGCTGGAAGGGGCTCATCAACGACCCGCATCTCGACGGCACGTTCGACGTCGCGACTGGCCTGCGGCTCGCGCGAGGACTGCTCATCGAGCTCGCCCGCGCGGGCCTGCCGACCGCCACGGAGTTTCTCGAGCCGATCACGCCGCAGTACAGCGCCGACACGGTGGTGCTCGGGGCGATCGGCGCACGGACGACCGAGAGCCCGACCCATCGGCAGATGGCCAGCGGACTCTCGATGCCCGTGGGCTTCAAGAACGCGACCGACGGCTCACTCCAGGTGGCGATCGACGCCATGCAGGCGGCGCGGGCGGAGCACAGCTTCCTGGGAATCGACAACGACGGCGGCACGTGCGTCGTCTCCACGACGGGCAATCCGTGGGGCGTGCTCATGCTCCGGGGCGGCCGTGGCGGTTCAAACTACTCGCCGGACGTGATGCAGGAGGCCCGCTCCCGGCTGGAGGCGGCGGGCCTGCCTCCGCGGCTCATCGTCGACTGCAGCCATGCCAACTCCGGCAAGGACCATCGGCGACAGGCGGTCGTGTGGCGTGACGTGCTCGCCCAGCGTGCCGCCGGCGACACGACGATCGTCGGTCTCATGCTCGAGAGCAACATCGTGGCGGGCAGCCAGCCGGCCGGCCCGCGCGACGCGCTCGCCTACGGCGTGTCGATCACCGACGGCTGCATCGGGTGGGAGGAGACCGAGCAGCTGCTCGTCGAGGCGCACACGACCCTCGGTTGAGATCCGTCTCGGCGGCCTGGCACCTCGCCCGGTGCGGTCGAAGATTCAAGGGCGGGTGCGCGCGACCCCCGACCGACTCCGCTGTCTCCCGTGGCGCATGCCTCCAGGCGTGCGGATGGACGTCGTCGAAGTGACGATGCCGCTCCCACTTTCCGCTTTCCGCGTCACGCCGTACCCTCCCGCCATGCGTTCCGCTGTCATCGTCATCCCGGCCCGGCTCTCGAGCACGCGTCTCCCGCGGAAGATGCTCCTCTCCGAAACGGGGATGACGCTCGTCGAACACACCTGGCGGGCGGCGTCGGCGTCGCGGCGGGCCGCGACGGTCGGGGTCGTGACGGATGCCGAGGAGATCGCGGACGCCGTCCGGGGATTCGGCGGGCGGGTCGAGATGACATCGCCCGAGGCGCCGAGCGGGACGGCCCGAATCGTCGAGGCGCTGCCGCGGCTGCCGCCGGCCGACGTCGTCGTGAACGTCCAGGGGGACGAGCCCGAACTCGCGGCGACGGCGATCGACACGGCGATCGGCCTGCTCGATCGCTGTCCCGGCGCGGGGATCGCCACGCTCGTGACGCCGCTGCGTTCCGCCGATGCACTCCTCGAGCCGTCGGTCGTGAAGGCCGTGCTCACGCCCTGGCGCGAGGGGGCCGACGCCGTGCCGGCGAAGGACTCGGGGCCGAGGTCGCCCGATCCATCGGCCCTCGCGGCCGCGTGGCGTGCGCTCTACTTCAGTCGGGCCCCGGTCCCCGCCGCCCGCGACTTCCAGCCCGCGCTCCTCGCGGCGGACCCGCCGCTCTACTGGCAGCACGTCGGCCTCTACGCCTACCGTCGCAGCGCGCTCGAGGCCTGGGAATCACTGCCGACGTCGCGGCTTGCCGCCCTGGAGAGCCTCGAGCAGCTGCGGGCCGTGGAGGCGGGAGTTGCCATCGCCGCAGACGCGATCGATCACGCCGCACGCGGCATCGACACGCCCGCCGACTACGCCGCCTTCGTCACCCGGTGGAACGCCGGCCGGACGTAGAACGCCACCGGTCCATTCGCACGCCTGGAGGCGTACGCCACAGGGGCAAGGAGACTTTTGCCGCCACCCGAGCCGGTGCCACACCCGACTCGGATCCGCTCCAGGCTGCCGTCAGCTGCGCGCGACGGGAACGATCAGGACACTCGAGTGCGCGCTCGTGAGGAGCGCCTCGGACGTGCTTCCGACGAGCCACTGCGTGACGGCGTCGGAGGGCGTGCGTCCGACGACGATGAGGTCGATGCCGTCGACCCGCGAGCGCTCGAGGATTTTGTCGCCGGGATTGCCCTGCTCGACGAACGGCGGTCGGCGGCGGAAGACGGCGGGAAGGTCGGCTTCGAAGGCGGCCAGGCGGCGGCGCAGGTCCTCCACCTCCTCGTCATGCTCGTGCTTCCACGCGTCCGCGATCGCGGCGGTGTCGGGGTCGCGCGCCCACTGCTCGAGCCAGGGGGGCAGCGGCCCCGCCAGCAGCGATTCCGCCACGCCGATGACACGTCCGTCGGTGTCATCGGGCCAGTGCAGCCGACCGAGCAGGGTCGCGATGCTCGACGCACTCGCCGGCCGGTGCCCGACGAGGACCCGCAGGGGGCGTTCCGTGGGGGGCGGCATGCGGGCCACGAGCACGGGGAGCGTGGTCCCGTGCACCACCGCGCGCGACACGCTTCCGAGCAGGAATCCCTCGATCGCGCCATGGCCACGCGCACCGACCACCACGAGGTCGGCGTGCCCCTCGGCGGCCGCGTCGAGCAGTCCGACGGCCGGCGCCTTGGGCGTGGCCATGAGCCGCGGCGGACGCGCCATGGTCTCGGGCAGTCGGGAGGCGGCCTCCGCCCGCAGCGCCTCGGCGACGCCATCGACGAGCCCGCGCTTGGCCGCCGGGAGCCGCCGCTCCATCTCGACCGGCGAGAAATAGAAGTCGACCTCGTCGACGCGCGGATCGACGAGTCGGCCGACGAGCCGGACCGCGTCGAGCGACCTGGATGAGCCATCGAGCCCGATCAGGATCTTCATCGTCCACCACCTCCACGGTCCCAGCATCGCCGTCGACGAGTGCCCGCCCGAGCAGTGTAGCGGCACGTGCGTGGACGCGTGCGTGCCGTCGACGATCGACGATCGACGGTCGATGGACGCGGACCGCCGCGGACCCGACATCCGGCCGCGCCGATCCCGAGGAACCCGCTCACGCCAGCCAGACCTTGGCGGGTTCGCCCGGAACCTCACGGGCCAGGCGTGGCACGGCGTAGCCGGGCAGCGATTCGCGCAGCGCTTCCACGATCTCCCGCGCGCGCGCCTCGCCCACCTCGAAGTGCGCCGAGCCGGCCACCCGGTCGAGCAGGTGCAGGTAGTACGGCACGACGCCCATCTCGACGAGCCGCTCGGCGAGCGCCGTCTGCGCGGTGATCGAGTCGTTCACCCCGGCGAGGAGGACGGCCTGGTTGAGCACCACCGCCGGCGTTGCCGCGAGCCCGCGGACCGCCAGGGCGACCTCGTCATCGAGCTCCCGCGCATGGTTGGCGTGGATGACGACGACGCGCGTCAGCCGGCTCGCGGCGAGGAGGGCCGTCAGCCCCGACGTGACGCGCGACGGGAGCACGACCGGCAGCCGCGTGTGGATGCGCAGGCGGCACACGTGCGGGATCGCATCGAGGCGTCGCACGACGGCACCGAGCCGCGCGTCATCCACGAGGAGCGGGTCTCCTCCCGAGAGGATCACCTCGGCGATCGAGTCGTCCCTGGCGACCGCCGCGAGCGCGGCCTCGACGCCCGCCGTCGTGGCGCCGTGCTCGACGTAGGGAAACGCTCGGCGAAAGCAGTACCGGCAGTGGACGGCACACGCGCCGCCGAGGAGCACGAGCGCGCGGCCCGCGTACTTCCGCACGAGCCCGGGAGCGGGGAGCGTGCCCTGCTCGCCGACCGGATCGGCCGTGAATCCCGCGACGTCGTGTCGTTCCGCGCCGACGGGCAGCACCTGCACGAGGAGCGGATCGTGAGGATCGCCGTGTCGCATCCGGGCCGCGAAGCCGCGCGGCACGAGGAGCGGGAAGTCGGCCGCCGCAGGCCGTGCCGCGGCGGCGAGCGACTGGTCGAGCCCGAGCACGCGACACAATTCCTCCGGGTCGCGGATCGCGTCGGCGAGTTCCCGCCGCCACCGATCCTCCGACGGGGCCGCCGCGCCGGAGCTCGTGTGCCCGCGATTCTGGGGACGGACGAGGGCGTCGGTCGGCACGTGCATGGCGCCCACGGGGAGGCAAGAGCGGAGGCGGCGCGGCAGCCACGGACGTTGACAGGCTTCCCCCGTGCGGCGACGCTTGGCGGTTCGTCGTGGCTCCGGGGCGCCGTCGCAGCATACGGGGCCGGCACGCCGAAACCAACGCATGCTCCCCCACCCATCCTCCCCCAGGAGTGTCCCCAGCCGTGCCTGCCTACAACACGAGCGAATTCAAGAAGGGGCTCAAGGTCCAGATCGACGGCGACCCCTACATCATGATCGAGTGCAACTTCGTGAAGCCGGGGAAGGGACAGGCCCTCTACAAGTGCAAGCTGCGGAACCTGCTGCGGAACACGGTGCTCGACCGCACGTACAAGAGCGGTGATTCGCTCGACGCGGCCGACATCTCCACGATCGACGCGCAGTTCCTCTACAAGCAGGGCGAGCAGTTCGTCTTCATGGACAACGCGAACTACGAGCAGTACGAGCTGTCGGCCGAGCAGGTGGACGACGCCTGGAAGTGGATCAAGGAGGGCACCGTCTGCTCGATGCTGCTCTACAACGGGAATCCCATCTCGATGGAGCCGCCCAACCACATGGTGCTGAAGATCGAATACGCCGAGCCCGCCGTGCGGGGCAACACGGCCACGAACCTCACAAAGCCGGTCAAGCTGGAAACCGGCGCCGAGGTGATCGTGCCGGCGTTCATCGAGCAGGGCGACATGATCAAGGTCGACACCCGCACCGGCGAGTATCTCGAGCGGGTGAAGGCCTGACCTCCGGCGGCGCGTGGTCCGACGCCCGGCGTCGGCGGCTCAGAGAGGCTTGCGGCCCGTCTGGGCGATGCGCCGCTCGAAGGCGCCGATGTACTCGCTGAGCCGCGCCCGTTTTTCGGGTGTCGTGCGGTCGAGCACCCACTTCGTGAACCGCTGCTCGCGGGTCTGGCCAGAGCCGGAGGACGGTCCGCCGTCCGGTCCGCGTGGGCCCTTGTCCCCGCCAGGCCTCCCGTCGGGACCGCCGCCTCCCTTCCCCTGCGCCTCGAAGGCGCGCTTGAGGAAGTCCATCTGGGCGAGTTCCCCGTCGATGAACCTGGTGCGGTCCTCCGATGTCCGCAGGGCGAAGTAGGCGTTCATGCGGTCGTCGAGATGGTCCATCATGACACCCATCGCGAGCGGCATGACACGCGGCCGCAGATCCTGCGGCAGTTCGTTCACCTTCATGCCGACCGTGACGATCCCCGAAACCCGTTCGATCGCGGTCATGAACGTGGCGGGCCCGGTCCGTCGCCGTTCCTTTTCGAGCAGGTCGCGCATCAGGTCGCCGATTGCGACGACGCGGGGATCCTCGGGCCGGCGAAGCCAGCCCGCGTACCAGGCGACGGCGCCGAGGCATGCGATGACGAGGATGACCGCGGCCGCACCGACGGCGACACCCCGCCTCGACACGGGTGCGGTCGAATCGCGGTTCGCGGGCGCACTTCTGGATGCGGACATGACGACGGTCCCTCCCCCCGACTCCGGTGCGGTCACGAAGACGCGTGAAACCCGCGGGCGAACACGCGCAGCGGTTTCTCGTGACACGTCGGATTGTCGTTCACCGGCGCGCAGGTGGCAATCGGGCAGGGTGAGCCGCGGTGGGACCGTGCCGAACGGGTTTGTGGCGGTGAGCGGCGTGTGCTACACTTCCAGTGTCTGGAATCGATGATGGCTGGCGTGGACCCGACATGGTCCGACGCTTCGCCGCGATCGCATCTCTCATGCGCCGCACCTTGTCGAAGGCCTGAAACGGTCGCCCGTTTCGGCCTTCGGGGTTCGTTTTGCCTGGCAGGCCGTGATCCATCGCCGGGATCGCAGCGCCACCGTGGCCAAGCATCCGCCTCTCCGGGCACCTTTCTCCCAGGAACGACTCTTGTCTCACCACGTTACCGCCCCCCGATCCCTCGCCGATTCCCCGACCGGCCCGCAGCCGGTCACCGGGGCCTTCGCGGCCCTCGGCCTCTCCCCACCGCTCCTGCGCGCCCTCGCCGACGAGGGGTACGCGGAGCCGACACCGATCCAAATGCGCGCGATTCCGCATGTGCTCGCCGGACGCGACCTGTTCGGCTGCGCCCAGACCGGCACGGGCAAGACGGCGGCCTTCGCGCTGCCGATCATCGAGCAGATGCTCGCGACGCCCGGTCCCCGCGAGGCACACCGCTGCCGGGCGCTCGTGCTCGCGCCGACGCGGGAACTCGCCGCCCAGATCCATGCGAGCTTTCGTGCCTATGGTCGCCATGCCGGTCTCACGGCAGCGGTGATCCACGGTGGCGTGAGCCAGCGGCCGCAGGAAGGGGCGATGCGGCGGGGTGTCGACGTCCTCGTCGCCACGCCGGGTCGCCTGCTCGACCTCGTGGGACAGCGGTTCGTCGATCTTCGCGCCGTCCGGTGGCTCGTGCTCGACGAGGCCGACCGGATGCTCGACATGGGCTTCATCCACGACATGCGGCGGATCGTCGCGCTCGTGCCGGCCGACCGGCAGACGCTCCTCTTCTCGGCGACGCTGCCTCGCGAGGTGCGTGAACTCGCCGGCACGATGCTGCGTGATCCGCTGGAGGTGCAGGCCGCGCCGCAGGCGACTCCCGCCGAGACGGTGAGCCAGTCGGTGCACTTCGTGCCGAAGCGGGACAAAAAGTCGCTGCTCGTCACGCTGCTCCACGAGCGGCCGATGGAGCGGGTGATCGTCTTCACACGCACCAAGCACGGCGCCGACAAGCTCCATCGCGACCTCGCGAAGGCGGGCATCCCCGCGGCGACGATCCACGGCAACAAGTCGCAGGGTCAGCGGGAGCGGGCGCTCGCCGCCTTCAAGTCTCCACGACCACCGGTGCTCATCGCCACCGACATCGCCGCCCGGGGCCTCGACGTCGACGACGTGTCGCACGTGATCAATTACGAACTGCCCCACGAGCCGGAGACCTACGTGCATCGCATCGGACGCACCGGCAGGGCGGGGCAGAGTGGCGAGGCGCTGGCGTTCTGTGATCCGGAGGAGCGGGACCGGCTCGACGCCATCGAGCACCTGCTCCGCCGATCGATCCCCCGCTGCAACGAGCCGCCGGCGGAGGCAGCCGACCGGAGCCGCGAGATCCGTGCGGGCGGCCGCGAGCGGGGCGGTGCGGCTCGCGCCCCTCGGGGGCATGCCGATGGCGGCCGGCGACGCGGACGCGGGGCGGGGCGGAGGCGGGATGGTGGACGGCCCGCGGTCGTGACGGCGGCAGCGCGTGCGGAACCCGCCGCGCAGGCGGTCGGACGGCCGGAGCCGCCGCGACCGGCGCCGCAGGCGTCGGGCGGCCGGCGCCGGCATCGTCGGGCGCTGTAGGCTCTCGACCGATCGTTCGGCAGCGGAATCCGGAGGGTGGAGGACCGGGCCGCATGGAGCCCCTGCGGGTCGGCATCATCGGTCTCGACACGTCGCATGGCGAGCAGTTCATGCTGCGTCTCAACGACGCGTCGCACCCGGCGCACGTGCCGGGTGCCCGCGTCGTCGCGGCGTGGCCCGGGGGCAGCCCGGATCTGCCGCTGAGCGCGGGACGGGTCCGCGGCTTCGCGTCGGCGCTCCGTGGCCGCGGTGTGGCGATCCTGTCCTCGATCGCCGCGGTGTGCGCCGCCGTCGACGCGGTGATGATCCTGTCGTTGGACGGGCGGGCGCACCTCGGGCAGGTTCGCCAGGTGCTCGCCACCGGCCGGCCCTTCTTTCTGGACAAGCCGGTGGCGGCGACCCTCGCCGAGGTCGTCGCCGTCTACCGGGAGGCTGGTGACGCGGGGGTGCCGATGTTCAGCGCGTCCGCGACCCGCTTCTGGCCCGAGGTCGTCGCGCTCGCACACGGTGACGGCGTCCCGGCCCGCGCGGTGCTGTCGCGGGGGCCTGCACCCGTGCTCGCACACCATTCGGAACTGTTCTTTTACGGCCTCCACGCGGCCGAGGCCCTCTTCACGGTGATGGGTACGGGCTGCCGTGACGTCGACCGGGTGTCGACGAGGGACGTGTCGCTCGTGACCGGGGGGTGGGATGACGACCGCGTCGGATCGCTCGCCGCGATGCACGCGCTGCCGATGGACTCGCGCGACTACGCCGTGACGCGTGTCGATGCAGGCCGAACGACGACGGCGGCCGGTGCCGGCGACTACCGTGGCCTCGTCGCGGCGATCGTCGCCTTCTTTCGTGATGCC
>JBJTBO010000498.1:0-8895 GCA_046091445.1 Planctomycetaceae bacterium
TGGAAGGAGCGCTGCCCGATCGCCTCCCTCCGACGCCGACTCGAGGCGGAGTACGGCATCGCGTCAGCCGACCTCGACGCCGTCGAGCGCGAGGTGGCCGACGAGGTGGCCCGCGGCCGGACCGAGGCCGAGGCCGCCCCGCCCCCCACCGCGGTCGACGCCACGACGCACGTCTACGCGAGCCCGCGCGCCGTGCGGGAGCCGGCGGCGGATCCCGCAGCCCGGCCCCTGACGTTCATCCAGGCCACGCTCGAGGCGCTCGAGTCGGCGATGGCCGCCGACCCCTCGATCTTCGTGCTCGGCGAGGGGATCGGGCGGCGCGGCGGCAACTTCCGCACCACGGCCGGCCTCTTTGCGAAGTACGGCGCCGACCGGCTCCGTGACACGCCGATCTGTGAGCGCGGCTTCACCGGCCTGGCCTGCGGTGCCGCGATGGCCGGCGCGAGGCCGGTCGTCGACTTCATGTTCGTCGATTTTCTCCTCGACGCATGGGGTGAGATCGTCAACCAGATCGCGAAGGTGCAGTTCATGTCGAGCGGCCGTCTGAGGATGCCGATCGTGCTCCGCGGCTGCATCGGCATCGGTCACTCCGCGGCCACGCACCATTCGGGCAGCTACTACGGCATGCTCGCGCAGGTGCCGGGGCTGCGGGTCGTGGTGCCGTCGACGCCGCGCGACGCCAAGGGGCTGTTGATGCACGCACTCCGCGGCGACGACCCCGTGTTTTTCCTCGAGCACCGGGAGCTGCTGCAGCTCAAGGGGCCGGTCGAGGAGGGCGACCTCGAGATCCCGTTCGGCCGCGCACGGATCGCCCGCCCGGGCACCGACGCCACCGTCGTGGCCGTCGGCCGGATGAACCACCTCTGCCTCGCTGCGGCCGAGGCCCTGGCGAAGGATGGCGCGAGCGTGGAGGTGATCGACCCGCGCACGGTGGCGCCGCTCGACGCCGACACGATCCTCGCCTCGGTGGCGAAGACGGGGAGGCTGCTCGTCGTGGACGAGCCGGCCGGGCCCTGCGGCCTCGCGGCGGAGATCGCCGCACTCGTCGCGGATCGAGGCTTCGACGACCTCGACGCACCCGTGCGGCGGCTGTGCGGCGTGCCGTCGCCGACGCCCTACGCTCCCGTGCTCGAGGCCGAGGTGGTGCCCGACGCGGCGGCGATCGAGCGGGCCCTGCGGGCGCTCGTGGCCGAATGATGCCCTGCACCTGGAGCCGCGAGACCTGATGGCCGCCGACGTCACGATTCCCCGGCTGGGCTGGGCGATGGAGGAGGGCGTCTTCGCCGGCTGGCTCAAGGAGCCGGGCGCGGTGGTCGTGCCGGGCGAGCCCCTCTTCATGCTCGAGGGGGAGAAGGCGACCCAGGAGGTCGAGGCCGTCGACGGAGGCGTGTTGCATCTCGCGCCGGACGCGCCGAGCGCGGGTGAGACCGTGCTCGTGGGTCGCGTGATCGCCGCGCTGTGCGCGCCCGGGGAATCACCAACGTGGCGCGCGCCCGCTGCCGTGGGGCCCGAGGCCGGTGGGCCGGCACATGCGTCGGAGCCGGCACGTCCTGCGGCCGCGCGTGCCTCAGCCGCAGCGGCGACGCCCGCCCGTCCGCCTCGCGTGGCGACGAATCCGGATGCGATTCCCCGGGCGGCCTCCCCGAGCGTGCGTCGGCTCGCCCGGCACATGGGCATCGATCTGTCGGCCGTCACACCGCACCTGCCGGGCGGCAGGCTCTCGATCGAGGATGTCGCCGGTGCGGCGGGCGCGGGTCGCGACCCCGCACAGCCCGTCGGGCGCGAGGAGGGCGGGGTCACACGCAGCTCGCCGCGGGCCCGCCGCGCGGCCCACGCCCGCGGGCTCGACATCACGCGGATCCGCGGCACGGGCGTCGGCGGACGGGTGCGCGAGCGCGACGTGCTCGCCGCGTCGGCTCGTGCAGGCGCCGTGACGCCCGCCGTCGAGCATCAGCCGATCAGTCAGTCGCGCCGCACGATCGCACGGCAGATGGTGCGGAGCCGCCAGGAGACCGTGCCGGTCACCCTCACCGCCTGGGCGGACGCGACGGCGATCCTCGCGGCCCGCGCCGCCGGCAAGGCCGCCCACGGGGCGGAGGCGCCGACGCTCAACGACATCCTGCTGGTCATCCTCGCGCGCACGCTCGGATCGCATCCGCTGCTCGCGGCCCGCTGGGCCGAGACCCACCTCGTGCTGCCGGGACCGCGGATCGACATCGGGCTGGCGGTCGATACGGCCGGGGGGCTCGTCGTGCCGGTCGTGCGCGACGTGGCGGCGGCGTCGCTCGCGGAGGTGGCACGACAGACCCGCACGCTCATCGATCGGGCGCGCGCGGGCCGGCTCTCGGCCGCCGACATGCAGGGGGGCGTGTTCACGCTCACGACGCTCGGCTCCTACGGCGTCGAGTTCTTCACGCCGGTGATCAATCACCCCGAGGCGGCGATCCTCGGCGTGGGCACGATCCGGATGCAGCCGGTGCCGGCGGCGGGACGCGACGGCTTTACGCTGCAGCGTCAACTGCCCCTGTCACTCACCTTCGACCACCGCATCGTCGACGGCGCCCCCGCCGCCCGCTTTCTCGGCGACCTCGTCACGACGATCGCCGCCCATGAATCGACCGCCGGTGACCCATCGCGGTCCGAGTCGGGGGAGCGGCGTCGATGATGAGCGCGCTCAAGCGGCACGTGATCCTGATCCTGCTGGCACTCCTGCCCGCGGTCGGTGCGGCTGCGACGCCGGAGGGTGGATCACGCGATCGACCCAACGTGCTCTTCATCGTCTGTGATGACCTGAAGCCCCTCTTGGGCTGTTATGGTGCGTCGTGGATTCATTCGCCGCACATCGATCGCCTCGCCGCGCAGGGCACGGTCTTCACCGCGAACTACTGCCAGGTCGCGCTGTGCGCGCCCACGCGATTCAGCCTGCTCACGGGCATGCGACCCGACCGCACGGGCGTCTATCTCAATCCCGACAGGCCCCAGGACCTGTTGCGCACGCGGTTTCCCGATCTCGTCACGTTGCCGCAGCACTTCAAGAACCACGGGTACGTCACGCATCCACTGCACAAGGTGTTCGACGGTCGGACGGTCGACGCGGGCCATGACGCCGTTTCGTGGACGGTGCCGTACGGTCCGTGGGAACTGGCCCCGGGAGACCCGCCCGCGCCGGGTGGATATCAGGATCCCGAGACGAAGGCCCGACTGCGAGAGGCCCGCTCGGCGGGAGAGCGGCCCGTGGGTCCGGCGACCGAGGCCTGCGATGTCGTGGACGACGCGTACCACGATGGGGGCCTTGCACGCACGGCGGCCAAGCGGCTGCGGGAATTCACCCAGGCGGGCCGGCCGTTCTTTCTCGCCGTCGGATTCGTCAAGCCGCACCTGCCCTTCGTCGCACCGACGGTCCACTGGCTTCGCTATGAACGTGAATCGATCCCGCTCGCGCCGTTCCAGGACCTCCCGCGGGGCAGTCCGCACGATCTCGCCTTCTACGGCAACTCGGGCGAAGTGCGCGATTATGCGGACGTGCCCGGCAGCGTGCCGCTTCCCGCCGGGTTCCAGCGGGAATTGATCCATGGGTACGCGGCATGCGTGACCTACATCGATGCGCAGGTGGGCCTGCTCATGCGCACGCTCGAGGAGTGTGGTGTCGCAGGGAACACCGTCGTTTGTCTTTGGGGCGACCACGGCTGGCACCTCGGTGAGCATGGCCACTGGGGAAAGCTCACGAACTACGAGGACGCCGCCCGCGTGCCACTCATCGTCTCCGCCCCGGGCGTCGGACGGGGCCGACGGGTGGGGGCGGTCACCGAATCGCTCGACGTGTTTCCCACGCTCTGTGAACTGGCGGGCCTGCCGGCTCCGGCCCATGTCGAGGGGGTGAGCCTCGTGCCGCTGATGCGGGGCACCGCGGAGCGGTCTCGCGACGCCGCGCTCACGCAGGCGTGCCACGGACGTGGGCCGCAGGCGACGATGGGCTGGTCGGTGCGGACGCCGCGCCACCGCTACATCGAATGGAGGTCCGCCGACCTGAGCGGCGATCCGCCCGTCTTCGGGGAGCGACCGCACGCCGTGGAACTCTACGACTACGAGTCCGACCCGGAGGAGCGGGACAACCTCGCCGCCCGACCGGAGTTCGGAACGGTCCTGGCAGAGCACCAGTCGATTCTCGCACGGCTGCTGCCACAACGTCCGGCAGACGGCGGCGCTGCCCGGGACGCCATCCATGCCGGGATGCCGGTTCCGTAGATCGCATCCAGGATGCGTGTGCCGCCGCCTCGGTCTGCCCCGTCGTCGCTCGACCTGCACAGGACGTGCTCGAGTCTTTCCCGGGCGGTTCCGCGAGGCGATGTCGACCGTACGACCGCGCCGCGACGTCGGGTCATCAGGGCGGTGACATGAGCAACGCGAGCAGGTCGCGCATCTGCTCGACCGTCACCGCCGTCTCCAGTCCCTCGGGCATGAACGACAGCTTCGACGTGACGAGCTCGTCGATCTCGTCGCGCGAAATCGTGCGGACCGTACCGTCGGCGAGCCGCATCGTCAGGCTCCCCCCGGTCTCGGACGCCACCACGCCGGTCACCACCTCGCCGGTCGCGAGCACGCAGGTGGACGCCTGGTAGCCCGGCTGGATGTCGGCGTTTGGATCGAGAATGTTGGCGAGGAGTCGCTCGGGCGCGTGGCCGGTGACGGTCGCGAGGTTGGGACCGACTTCCCGGCCCTCCTCACCGCGTCGATGACACGCGGCGCATGCCCTCCGATACACCTCGCGGCCGCGGGACGCGTCGCCCGTGCCGCTGAGCGCCGGCGCATAGCCCGTGACCACGTCGCGTCGCGTCGGCGTGGGGCCCGTCGCGAGGACCGCCGTCGCCCGCGCGGCAAGGGGTTTGTCGGGGTGGGACCGCAGGCGGTCGCGCTGGGGGAGCGACAGGCTGCCGGCCGCGATCTCGCCGCGCTCGATGCGATCGACGAGGTCGGTCGTCCAGGGCGGTCGGGACAGCCAGACGTCGATCGCATGGCCACGCGACGTCGGACCGAGTGCGGGCCACGCCGTCGCGAGCAGCGCGGGCACACCCTCGGCACTCGAGCGGCCGATCGCGTCGAGCACGGCCGACTGCCTCGCCGGATCGACCTGAGGCCCGAGCCAGCGGACGAGCACGGCGAGTCCTCGCTCCCGATGGGCTGCCGTGCAAGCGAGCAACGCGGCTGCAGCGACGCGGGCATCGTCGGCACACGATTCGTCCTCCGCGACGGCGGCGAGCCGCGTCAGTTCCGCGTCGAGACGCCGGATGAGCGGCACGAGCGGGGCGTCGGGGCCGACACCATCGGAGGCGATGCGCCACGGGTCGGTGCCGAGCCGCAGCATCGCGGCCACGAGCGCATCCAGAGGGGCGACGCGGTGTGATTCGTCCTCTTCGAGGGCCGCGGCCAGAAGCGTCGCCAGCACGGCGCGGTCGCGCCGGCCCGCCGTCATGCGCACCAGCGGCTCATGATAGGCGGATCGTACCGCCGGCTCCGTGCGTGCAATCGCTGCGGCGAACGACTCGAAGTGGACGAGCGCCGAGGTGATCACCGCGGTGCGCATGAGCGCGTCGTCGGGAAACCGGCGTGCCACCTCGGCGAGCGCGGCGGCAGCGGCCTCCCCGGGCCATTGTCCGGACGAGAGCGCGACCTGCAGGCAGACCTTCGCATCCGGATCGTGGGCGAGCGCGGTGGCCGACTCGATCACGGACGGAGATTCGCGCTGCTCGGCGATCAGGACGGCCTGCTCCCGGACGCGGGGATGGGTGTCGCCGAGCGCGTCGATCAGCAGCGGCTCGTCGAGTGCGCCGAGTGCCTCGAGCGTCCAGAGGGCCTGGAGCCGCGTCTCGGGTCGGCTCGCCGTCCGCACGAGGTCGGTGAGCGGTGTGGGAACCACGCGGCGACGCTCGGCATCGGAATCACGCACGAGCTGCGAGGCGGCGAGGTCACGCTGCCACGCGTTGGGACTGTCGAGCAGCGCGACCCGTTCGCCCGGCGTCCTGGCGCGGCGGATGGCGTCGGGGAATCGAGCCGGCGGGGCCGAGTCCTTCACCACCCGCCAGATGCGGCCGCGGTCGTCGCCGAGTCGATACCGGGGCTGGAGTTCCGCCCTCGCGCCCGGCGGCAGCCAGTCGGGGTGTTCGATGACGTTGCGGTACATGTCGGCCACCCAGAGCGTCCCGTCCGGGCCGATGCGCGCCATGACCGGCCGACACCAGCCGTCGTCCGCCGCGAAGAAATCGGTGGGGCCTTCCGCGGCCGGCCACGAGGCGCTGAACGAGCCGCCGGCGTCGGCGAGCACGTTGTGCTGGACGAGGTTGTGGAAGGGCTCGCACGTGAAGGCGTGCAGCGACGCGTCGGCGAAGAGCGCGTCGGCCTGCTCGACCGCGCTCCCGCACGCGGAGGTGAACCGCCCGGCCTGATGGAAGCTGTGGAACCGCTTCTCGGGTGGGCTCGCGGGCCGCACCGGCGGGCTGCCCGGGCCCACGACGTGTTCGAGCGTCCGCTCGGGCGCGACGAAGGGATTGCGGGCGGCGTAGCGATCGGCGATCACCCAGTGCCACAAGGGGTTCGCGTTCTGCGTGCCGAACCAGTGTCCGTGCGGATCACGGCAGCGACCGAACTGCGACGGGCCGGACTCGATCCAGACCTCGCCCGTATCGGGGTCGAAGCGGAAGTCATGACTGCCGAGCAGATGGGTGCGGCCCGTCCGGGGTGACGTGATCACCGTCTTCGCCCCGTGACCGCCGTGGTGACCGCCGCTCGCGCACCAGAGCGTGGTGTCGAGACCCCGCCGCAGGCCGTTGACGCGCAGCTGTTGATTGCCCTCCATGAAGCCCTCGAGCAGCGTCTCCTCGCGGTCGCTGCGGCCGTCGCCGTCGGTGTCACGGAGGAGGAGGATCCTCGGTGCCGCCGTCACGATGACCCCGTCGCGCCACGTCACGATGCCATTCGGAAACGAGAGCCCCGTGGCGAAGAGCCGGCTCGTCTCGTAGCGGCCGTCGCCGTCGGTGTCCTCGAGCACCCGCACGCGGCCGCCCGCCTTGCCGGCCCCGTCGAGGCCGGACGGATAGTCGGCCATCTCGACGACCCACAGCCGCCCCGCGTCGTCCCAGTCGAAGGCGACCGGATCGAGCACGTCCGGTTCGGCGGCGACGAGTTCCACCCGGTAGCCCGGCGGCACGCGGATGCCACGACGCGTCTCTTCCGGAGCACGCGGTCCGGGCGGGGGCGCCGGGGGCGCGCCGACCGGCAGCGGTTCGCCCGGGGTGCGGCCCGAGGCTGCGAAGAGCGCCTGGGCCTCTGCGGCATCGACCGCCCGATCGAAGAGGGCGAAGGCGCCGAGATATCCCTCGAGCGGCGCGAAGTCGTCGCTCCGCGCGCCGACGAAATACGCCCGGGATTCCGGAGCGGTGACCGGGAGCACGCCGTCGATGTCAGGTGCGGCCGCCCCGTTGAGCCAGACCGTGACCCGATCCCCCGATCGCGCCATCACGACGTGGTTCCACGATCGCTCCGGCAGGTCCGTGCGGCCGCTGAGCACGTCGCCCGCGCGGTTTCCGTTGAACAGGAGAAGCCGGCCCGGCGCGGTGTCCGGCGCGGTGCCGCCGATCCCGAGGTGATCCCCCGGCGCGTCACGATCTCCCTGCGGCCCTCGCGAAAACAGGTACGCGGTCACCGGACGCGCCGTGGCGGGCAGATCGTTGCGAAACCAGAAGGCCACGCTCCACGTGTCATCGAGACCATCATCGCTGGCGACGATCCGCCCCCCCTGGAACGAGCCGAAGGCTCCGGGATCGAACCGCACGGCACCGCTCGCAGTGCCGCCCTGTGGCGGCTCGTTCAGTCGCCACAACCGTGCTGGACGCAGCGCCGCCACGCGCGAGTCGTGATCGCCTGGAAGCGTCGGTGCCGCAGCCTGGAGCCGCCTCGCATCCTCAGCCGCCCGCCGTGCGGCCTCCGCCGCCGCCCGTTCCTCGGCCACACCCGACGCCGTCCAGAATCGCGCGATCTCGGCCGGTGAGAGGGCACGCGTGAAGCAGGCGATCTCGTCCACCTTTCCCTGGAGCCCGCGGCCGATCACCAGTGGCGCTTGTGACGAGGCCACGGGACCGGTCACGTCGGGTTCCGCCGCCCCATCGACGTGGACGGCGACCGTGTCACCGCGTCTGACGACGGCGACCTGATGCCACTCGTCGGCAGGATACGTCCTCGTGCCCCGCGCGGCGCCGAGGTCGAAGCGCACGGCATGGGCAGCATCCTGGCGGGCGACGACGTCATCGGCCGCGAGCCCCGCGCAGACACTGCCTTCGCGGACCGACGCGCCGCTCCGCTCGCCGAGCCAGACCCATGCCACGAGCGTCGTGTCGGCCGCGGGCGGTGACGTCGGCAGGGTGATCGCGCCGCCGGCGAGATGAATCGCACGATTGATGGCCTCGGGTCCGGAAAACACGCCGGGACGCAGCGTTTCACCGGAGCCGGTACCCGTGCCCGCCCGCACGCCCGGCAGGTACCACGCAAAGCCGGGGGACAGCGTCGCGGGATCCCCGCCTGCGATCGCATTGCGCAGGGTCGCGCCCTCGTCGTCCTCGCAGCGCCACATGCCGGCCGGCTGAGCGTCGAGAACCACGCGGGCGGCCGGTCCGTAGATGTCGGTGGGCACGCGGGCCGGCCGACCGGTCACTTCCGCGAGCGCGTCGACGAGCGTGCTGACGATGCGGGGCTCGGCGGCCACCTCGAGTCCGGCGGCGCGGGCGGTCCACGTGGCGTAACCACCGAGGACATGCTGCTCGGGCGGCGGAATGTAGCCCTCGGCCCAGTTGGCAAGCTCGATCGAGCAATGAAGTGACGCCGGTGACCGTGAGCGGAGCTTCAGTC
>JBJTBO010000499.1:0-5664 GCA_046091445.1 Planctomycetaceae bacterium
GGCCGCCGGCCACCTTCTTCATGGCCTTCGTCTGGGCCGCACCGCCCACGCGCGACACCGAGATGCCGGCATTCATGGCAGGCCGCTGGCCCGCGAAGAACAGGTCGGGCTGGAGGTAGATCTGACCGTCGGTGATCGAGATCACGTTCGTGGGAATGTAGGCCGACACCTCCCCCTCGAGCGTCTCGATGATCGGCAGTGAGGTCAGCGATCCACCGCCGAGTTCCTTCGAGAGCTTCGCCGACCGCTCCAGCAGGCGGCTGTGGGCATAGAACACGTCGCCCGGATAGGCCTCGCGGCCCGGCGGGCGCCGCATGAGGAGGGAGAGCTGGCGGTAGGCCGTGGCCTGCTTCGAGAGATCGTCGTACACGATGAGCGCGTGCTCGCCGTTGTACATGAAGTGCTCGGCCATCGCCGTGCCCGAGTAGGGGGCGATGTACTGGAGCGGCGCGGCGGCACTGGCGCCCGCCACGATCACCGTCGTGTAGTCCATCGCCCCGTACTTGCGGAGCGTGTCGATGGCCACGGCGACGGACGAGTCCTTCTGGCCCACGGCCACGTAGAAGCACTTCACGCCGCTCGATTTCTGGTTGATGATCGCGTCGATGCCGATCGCCGTCTTGCCGGTCTTGCGGTCGCCGATGATCAGTTCGCGCTGGCCGCGGCCGATCGGGGTCATCGCGTCCACTGCCTTGATCCCGGTCTGCAGTGGCTCCCGGACGGGCTGCCGCTCCGCGATGCCCGGGGCGAGGAACTCCACGGGCCGACGCGTGCCGGTGACCACCGGCCCCTTGCCGTCGAGCGGGTTCCCGAGCGGATCGAGCACGCGGCCGATGACGGCGTCGCCGACGGGCACGGAGAGCAGCCGGCCGGTGCTCTTCACCTCGTCGCCCTCGGTGACCTTGAGGTAGTCGCCGAGGATGATCACGCCGACCGAGTTTTCCTCGAGGTTGAACGCCAGGCCGGTGATCCCGCCGGGAAACTCGACCATCTCACCGGCCATCACGCCCGACAGTCCCCAGACGCGGGCGATGCCGTCGCCGACCTCGAGCACCCGTCCGACCTCGCGGACATCGATGCCCGACTCGAAGCGGTCGATCTCTTCACGCAGGAGCGAGGCGATCTCGTCCGTGTTGAATTTCATGCATGCTTCTCCGGTGCAGGTTCTGGCCGAGCCGGGCGAGGCCCGACGCGATGGACTGGTCGTAGACGGTGTCGCCGATCCGGACGACGAGGCCACCGATGATGTCGGGGTCGACGACGAAGGTCGGGGCGAGCGAGACGGCGAGCGAGCGTTCCACGTCGCGCACGATCTCGGTGCGGGCCGCAGGGTCGAGCGCGACCGCGGTCTTGAACACGGCCGGCTGGCGGCCGGCCATTTCGTCCGCGAGTCGCCGTGCGGCATGGGCGACCTCCGCGACGATCCCGAGACGCCCGTGGCGGGCGAGCACGTGGAGCGTGTGGGCGGTGGTCGGGAGCATGCGTCCGGTGGCCAGGCGGTCGATGAGCGCCCGCTTGTCGTCGATCGACACCTTCGGCGAGGACAGCACGTCGCGGGCGCGAGGCACGCGGCCCAGGACGTCCCGGGCGAACGCACCGAGTTCGTCGAGCACCTCGGCCCGGCAGCCCTTGCGGTCGGCGGCTTCGATGATCGCCTGTGCGTAGACACGAGCGATGCGTTCGGCCGATGGGTCGAGCCGCGCCGACGTGTCGTCCTGCGTGCCGTGCTGGGAATCGCGGTGCGTGGCCATGGGCGCGGCGTGGCTCAGTTGCGGCTCGGTGTCGATTGGATGGCCGCGACGGAGTCGCGGACGAGCCGGGCCTGCGCGTCGGAGGAGAGCTTCTCGCGGAGGAACTTGCCGGCGACACCGACGGCAAGCTGCCCCGCCCGCTCGGCGATGGCCGAGAGCGCCTCGTCCCGTGCGAGACCGATCTCGCGTTTCGCCCTCGCCTGCTCGTCGTCCGCCGCCCGCCGGGCTTCCGCGACGATCGACTGCCGGGTCGCCTCGGCATCGCGTCGGGCCTCGTCGAGCATGCCTCGCACCTCGTCGGCGGCCTCGGCGAGCCGTCGCTCGTAGGACGCCAGCATGCGCTTGGCCTCGTCGTTGGCGTGCTGCGTTGCGGCGATCGTCTCGGCGATCCCGCGCTCACGCTTCTCGAGCCCCGCCAGGATCGGATTCCACGCGAACTTCGTCAGCAGGAAGAGGAGCAGCAGAAACACCGCGAACGACCAGAGCGCGAGGTCGGTCTGGAACCAGGCTGGGCTCTCGAAATCCTTCTGGCTGACTCCGTGGGGCGGGTTGTGGCCGATCTCGGGACCGTGGCCGGCGTGCCCGTGATCCTTTCCGTGGGTGGCTGCATCGGCCGCCCTTGCCACGGACACCGGATGGTCGATCCCCGTTGCGACGAGGCAGACCGCCAAGAGGCCCGGCATGAGACCCGGTACGAGGCCCTGCACGAGGGCTGACAGCCGGCCGACGCCGGCCGGCCCGGCCCCCACCGGGCTGTCGTGCCGCCGGCCGGCGTCGACGGGGGGGCGAACGAGAAACGGGGAAGTCCTGGGGAGGACGTCTGCCACGGGATCGGGAGCGAACTGGAACACCATCTCCCGTCCGATCGGAGCGACCGCACGGACGCGGTCGCCCCGATCGACGGTGGCGGGAGAGGTCGGGAAGGCACCACCAGAGCCGTTCGACCTCACTTCGACGAGCAGATGAACAGCGCGTAGAAGGTGAAGCCCTCGATGAGGGCCGCAGCGATGATCATCGCGGTCTGGATCGAACCGGCGACTTCCGGCTGACGCGACATGCCCTCGTAGGCGGCCGCGGCCAGCCGGCTGCTGCCGAGGGCGGCACCGATCACCGTGAGGCCGACGCCGAAGAAGGAGGTCAGGTCGATGAGCGAGCGGCCGCCCGTGGCCTCCTGGGCGCTGGCGACGTCGGCGCACAGGAGCGTCACCGCGACGGCGGCGAAAGCGGCGAGGGTTCGGGCGGCGGACGGAAGTCGAAGCATCACGGGATCAAGCTCCTTGCAAACCGAGGGACCGGGTCATGCCCGGGGGAAATGGAACGTGGTCACGACTGTGGAACGTGGTTGTGCGGAACGAATGCGTCGACCCTGCGGGTCGGGAAAGCGGGACGTGCGACCGATCGCGGAGCCATGTTCTAGGGATTCGGGAGCGGTTTTGGAAAGCGAGCGTGGCCAAAAGCCGGATTTATCGCACGCGGGAAGCCGGCGTGCGTGCGGCGTCGGGGTTAGTGGTGGTGCACGGCGGCTCCGATGAACAGGGCCGAGAGGAACGTGAAGATGTAGGCCTGCAGGAAGGCCACGAACAGTTCGAGCACGCTGAAGAGGGTGCTGCTCACGACACTGATGCCCGTCACCGTGGCCCACATCCCCATCGAGTAGGTGGAGGCGGCGGTGATCAGCCCCATGATGCCGAGCAGCACGAGGTGCCCAGCCACCATGTTCGCAAGTAGCCGCACCGCGAGAATGAGGTGCTTGATGCAGAGCCCGAGCATCTCGATCGCGAAGATCATCGGCTTGAGGATGATCGCCAGCGGCAGCGGCAGATCCATGGAAGGCACCTGGTTGGTGAAGAAGCCCACCGGGCCGAACTTCATCATGCCCGCCACGACGACCGTGCCGAAGGTGACCGCCGCGAGTGCCAGGGTCACCGAGAAGGACGCGGTGGGGGATCCGGCCCAGGGGAGCATGCCGAGCAGGTTGCAGCCGAGCACGAAGAAGAAGAGCGTCAGCAGCAGCGGCACGAACCGGTCGCCGTCGTGCGCGGCGGCGAGCGCGACGGCATGCCCGTGCGTCGGCGTCGCATGGCCATGGGCATCATGCCCGTGGTGACCGGGAGCGTGGCCGTCGTGCTCAGGGCCGCCGTGCGCGTCATGTGCAGCATGCGAGTCATGCGAGTCGATCGCCGGCCGCGCGATCTGGTCGCGGATGAAGAGCACGAACGCCTCGAAGAGGTTCGCGAAGCGTCCGCGTGGTGGCCCGCCCGAGGCGAGCTGCCTCGCGAGCCGAGTGAAGATCGCGAACAGGATCAGGCCCAGCACGACCTCGAGAATCATGTACTTCGAGATGCCGAAGCCGGACTTCACGCCGTAGAGGCTGTCGAGCGTCGCGAAGGGCTGGGGAATGAGGATTTTGCCGTCCATCGCGGCGTTGAACTCGGCGACGCTCGGCATGCCATCGGCGTCGAAGGGCGCCTTGAGAAACTCAGGCACGTCGTCGAGTGTCGTCCATCCCTGCCGCCACAGCGGCTTGGGCACCTCGAAGAAGTAGGCGTCCTTGAGGTGATAGATCGGGTTGTGGTCGGACATCGCGGCGCGGCCGGAGGAATGGGGTGGGGCGGGAGGGAGAGTGTGGTGGATCGCGGGGTGGGGCGTCACTTCACCGGTTTCGGGGTGGTGCGCAGGGATCGATCCCGCGTCACCATGATGTGCAGCGCGATGTCGACTGCAAGCAGGAGCAGGTAGAAGGCGACCAGCACGCCCCCGGCTCCCGCATCGCGGAGCGGCCGGCCCGGTCCGCCCAGCCACGCCAGCGCGGCCAACGGCGGGACGATTCGCAGGACGGTCGCCCCGAGGCCCGCGGCGACGGCGGTCCCGGCGTTCCGGTCTCGGCCCCACCGTGCGACCAGCCAGCCGACCAGCGAGCCGAAGGCCGTGGTCGACGCGGCGAGCATGACCGACTGCCGCCGCAGCGGGTCGTCACCGGCCCAGCGGAGGGACACGGCGACCGCGACGGTCACCGCCGCTGCGAGCAGCACGGCGCCGACCGCGGTCACGCGACCGGTGGTGGGGGACGTCTTCATCGCTGTCTGGGGCGGGCCGACAGGCGCACGATCCATCCGAGTCCGGCGACGAACCCCACGACGAGGCCGATGGGGGCCAGAAAACGGCTGCCGAGTCGGTCGTCCGCCCACCTACCCGCGATCGCGGGCAGCGCCATCGCCACTCCGGCGGCGATGATGCGCGACGCCCACGCGAGCGCCTCGCCGATCGGGGCGTTGGAAGGGACCCGCGGCATGATTCAGATCATAGTGTGCGAGCCGCCGCGCCGCCTGAACACGAGCCGGGTCGCCCGGCCGCGAACAAGATCGGGTGGCTCCCTGCCGACGCACGCAGCAGAACCGCCCCGTTGGGACCGGAGCGAAAGACCCGGCTTTTTGCGGGCCGAAATGCAAACTGGGGAACTAGGATCCGAACCTAGACTAACTGGTTCAGAGCCAGTTTTCGGGGGTGTTTCCTGGTCGTGGACGATCTGGTCCCGCCGATTGTTTTTCGTTGACAATCCCGGCAGAAACGACGATATTTCTTCGTTGACGGGGCAACCGATTCGTTGACGGCATTTGACCGCAGCGGTTGCCCCGGGGTTGCCCCGGTTGCCCCGGGGTTGCCCCGAACCGCCACGAAGGTGAACCCGTGAACGCCGAACGACGACCGCAGCAGAAAGCCGCCTCGATTCGCCAGCGGCTGACCCGCCGCACGATCGAGGCGATCCCCGCCCCGACCGACGGCTCGAGGACCGTCGTCCTTGATTCCGACGTGAAAGGGTTCTCGATCCGGGTCACGGCCGGGGCGAAGGTCTTCTATTTGGTCCGCAAGGTGAACCGGCAGACCCAACGGGTTCGCATTGGGGCCTACCCCG
>JBJTBO010000500.1:0-9040 GCA_046091445.1 Planctomycetaceae bacterium
CCGTCTCCCAGCCCGCCGCGCCCAAGCTTCGATGCCGCGCGTCCGGCACCGGTTAGAGGCTGTGGATGTCGATCACCGGCAGCTCGTCGGGCGAGGCTTGAAAGACGTCGCGATCGTCATGCGTTTGCACGAGTTCGCCCCAGTCGGTGGGCGGGCCACGAGCGGGCGACACCGGTGGTGGCTCGAGCAGTTCGCCGAGGTGTGTGAGGATCTTCCGGATCGGCCCCGGCTCCGTGATGAACGCGATCAGCCGGATGTTGCCGCCGCAGTTCGGGCACTCGAGTGGAAACTCCTCCCCCATCCGCGCCATGAGTTTCGCCCAGGCAATCCGTGACGTGTCGTGGGAGCAGGGCTTTCGCGTCGGGTGATTCGCGTCACAGCAGCCTCCCGTGGCGTGTTCGTCGCTCGCATGCCCGCCCGTCGCGGTATCGCCCCGCTCGCCGACATTCCCGATGGCCAGTGCCGTGACGGCTCTCCGCAGCCGATGATTCAGCGCGAATACTCCGTGATAGTGATGCCGATGCTTCCGCGGCGGTGGCACGAGAGCGGCGAGCCTGTCGAGGAACTCAACCGGCGTGAGTTCGACGACGCCGTTAACGCCCGGCCGCGTGGACTTGCGGCCGCGGCCGGGCCCTTGTGTCGGGGGAGCACGTTGCGGATGCAGGCGATCCCAGGAATGACGAGCGCAGTGGCCTTCAGGGGCAAACGTGATCCCGAGGGTGATCACGGGGGTGGCGATGGCGGTGTGCTGCGTGATGCCATCACCGAGGCGATGCGGGCGAAGACCGACGAGGCGCCGGGCATCAAGAGCAAAACCACCGGGGGCTCACCTCCTTCCGCGGTGGCCTCGAGGAGAATCTCACCGGTGTCGTCGAGGCCCGGCCGATCCGCGAGATCATGGCTTTATCCAAAACAACGACACCGAATCCTTGACCTACACACAACCTGATTGTAAGGCGTAGGTTCGGGGCGTTGGCTCGATGTCCTCCCCGGAGTTGCCCCGCACCATGACGCTCTTCTCGCGGCCGTTCACGCCCCGTCGGTCCAGACTGTCTTGGGGGCGTGCCTGGAGCCGCCGTTGGGGCCGCCGCCGGCGGCTGGTGGCGAGATCGCCCCGGGCTCTCCAGGCGCCGCTCGCGACCGAGCGGCTCGAGGGGCGGGCCCTGGTGGCGGTGAACGCCAGCATCGTCGGCGGCGACCTGCGCATCGACTCCACCGCCCCAGGCGACGTGCTCGCCGAGATCGCGAGCGACGGCACGAACTACACCGTCTCGGGTACCGGGCTCCCGGCCACACAGTTTCCGATTGCGAGCGTCACGGGGAGAATCTCGGTTGACGATCCCATCGGGATCGAAAACAGCATGTTCCGGGTGATGAGCGGCGTGGCGCTCGCCAACCCGCTCCGGGTGACCAGCAGCGTCGAGACGACCGAGCTGTTTTCGGGCATCGTCACGACCGTGCCCGGCGACGTGTACATCGGCTCGGCCAGCGTGAAAATTGGCTCGGAGTCGAGCGTCCTCATATCCACGTTAGCGACCTTCGGCAACGTGCAGCTTCCCGGAGCGGTGACGCTGTACTACGACACCACCATCATCAGCGGGTCGACCGCGATCTCGCTCGGGAGCGTCGCGGCCCCGCCAAGCTCGGCGCAGGTGCTGACCCTCGGTGATGCGAACCAGACCGGGCCGGTGAACATCACGGGCAACGTGAATTTGCCGGTTGGATACGTGAACACCGAATCGGGAGCCTTCGACGTTTCGCTCGAGGGGGCCACCAACTCCATCGGCGCCCTGCAAGTCTTGAATCGGGGAGCTCTGCGGATCGGGCAAGCCGGTGGCACGAGCAGGATTTCTGGTGGACTTGTGGCCACGGAGCCTCCCGCCGTGAGTCTCGCCGGCGTGATCGAGACCGTGAACAACGCGCTCAGGCTCGGCAACGTCACGCTGCGGGCCGACACGACGCTCCGCTCCGGCAGCGGTGAGATTCAGACCGGGACGGTCACCGACGGTGCGGAGGCCTTCACGCTCTCGCTCGGCAGCGTCGACCAGACTGGTGGGATCACACTCGGGGGCAGCGTCACGGTCGACGACCTCGTAACTGCAGCGGGCACCTTCAGCGTTTCCCTCCTGGGCGGTCAAAACGACATCGCGCAGCAGGTCACGTTTGCGAACACGTTCTACGTGGCCTTTGGCGACGACACCAACGACGTCAGTCGATTCGTCGGGGGCGTGACGGCGACGAGCCAGACCGCCAGCAACTTCCTGATCGGCACGGTGCGGACCGCCGGCGGCGCGATCGACATTCGCCGCGGGTACCTGACCGGACTGACCACGCTCGACACGTCCGACGGCGGGGCCGTCGCCGGTGGCGCCCCGATCACGCTCCGCGACGGCGCCACGCTCGAGAGCCACGTCCTCACGACGATCGGCGGTGTTGGCGCGAGCGCTCAGGGCACCTACATCCTCGGGACCGGCGCCTTCGGCAGCGGATCCACGAACACCGGCGCGCTCGAGGTGCTGGCCGGGTCGCTCTTCATCGGCGACGGCGCCACCTCCGTGGCCACGCTCACGGTGGCGAACGATACGAGGATCCGAGTCGCCGCGGGCAGCCTGGCTGTCGGTGCAGGTTCGACGATCGATGCCTCGGGCCGGTCACTCACCCTGCAGGCCGATGACATCGCGATCGCCTCCGCGCCGGGCTCGATCGACGCCGCACGGGTCGCCATCGCCCCCGTCACGGCCGGCCGCAACGTCTTCCTGGCCACGGCCGGCACGGGCCTCGTGCTCTCGACGGCCGCGATCCAGGCCATCGACGCCGACGCGCTCACGGTCGGCGAGGCCGGCTACGCCGGTCGCGTCACGCTCGGCGCGCTGACCCTCGCCGACACCACGCTCGCGATCGTCGCCGACGGTACCGGCGGGAGCGTCGCGATCAATGGAGCGTTTACCTCCACGGGCACGCCGGCGAGCGGGGTCGCGCTGCAGATCACGGGCTCGGGTGCAACGACCGTGCTCGATGCCGACATCACCTCGAGCGGCGACGTCCTCATCGACGACGCCATCGAGCTTGCCGCGGCGCGCGTGACGATCACCACCTCCGGCGGCGGCGACGTGACGATCACCGGCGGCACGAAAGGCATCTGGTCGACCAAGGGCGAGGCGAACAGTCTGGTCGTCACGGCGGGGGCGGGGGGCGTGTCACTTGCGACCCGTGCCGGCTTCGGTGACCAGGGCGGCACGGCGGACCTCGTCCGGGACCTCACCTTGACAGGAAGCACGGCCCTCCTCGGCACCGGCAACGTCATTGCGGGGAGTCTCTCGATCGGCGCGCCGCAGGTCACGCTCGCGGCCGTCGTGCGGGCGGCGGGCACGATCGGGATCGACGATGGAGCCGGGGAAGATGCGGCCGTTTTGGTCGCGGGAAACACCATCCTCGACGCGACCCAGGAAGGAAAAATTTCCGCGGGCAACCCGGTCACGGTTCGTGGCACCGTGACGGCGAACGCCGCCAACGACTACTCGTTCGAGATCAAGGCGGGCACCTCCGGCGACGTGCTCGTCACCCGCAGGATCGGCGCCGTTGGCGCTGGGGTGGCCCTCGGCCAGGTCATGATCACCGGCAACGACCTCACGGTGGCGGCGATCGATGGCGTACAACAGGGGCTGTTTCTGTTGGCCGCAGACGGCGGCGATCCCGGCTCCGTCACGCTCACGGGCACGACCTACAAGTCGACCAGGTCGCTCGGGATCGCGGTCGGCAGCCGCGACGCCACGAACGCCCTGGGCAGCCCGGAGAACCGGATCACGCTCGCCGGCGGCGGCGCCGGGACGACCACGTCGTTCGTGACCAGTGGGTTCGACGTGGAGTTCGGCGGAAACGTCGACCTCTCCGGCCGCAACCTCACGATCGACACGACCAACGGCGGAATCGCGCCGGCTGGTTCGTTCATCTACCTCAACGACTCCATCGACGGGGCGGGCACGCTCACGATCGACGCTGGCACCGCGGGGGACCTCTCCGTCAATCATCTCGGCGGCGAGACGGGGAGCACGACGCCGCTGACCGGAGTCACCATCACCAACGCCAAGGAGGCTACCTTCGGCCGCGGCCTCAAGGCCGGCACGGTGCGCATCGTCAACGCGACCGACGCGGTGACGTTCGCCGGTGTGCTCGATATCACGGGCAGTTTGATCACCGAGGCCCGGCCGTACAGCGTCACCCTGCTCGGTGGGGGCGCGGGGTCGAGCCGCATCGCGGGCACGACCACGTTCCAGAACACGGGTCGCGTGCAGTTCGGCGATGAGGGGCCGCCGGACGTGATCACGTTCTCGGGTGGGCTCGTGGCCACGGCGCCGGCGGAAGTGCGACTGACGGCGACGATCCTCGCGGACTCGGGCTCGATCGTGCTGGGTGACGCCGACACCCGCGTCAGCGTCACAGGCGCCGTGATCGGCGGTGCCGCCGCCAGCATCACCCTCGCCGACGTGGACCTGCTGAACGCCACGCTCATCCTTGGCACGGGGCGTGCCAACACGATCCGGGTCGGCTCGGTGACTGGCACGTCCGAGGGTTCGTTCGATGCGTTCTCTGTGGACACGACCGGCACGGTGACCGTGACCGGCGGTGTGGGCTCGGGCGTTGACGATCTGCAGGTCGTCCGCTCGGCCGGTACGACGTTCGAGGGCGCCGTGGCTGCGGGCGTTGTCGTGCTCAGCGCCACGGCGGGCACGGTCGTCTTTCAGGGCGCCGTGACGGTGCCCTCGCTGGGCACTTCTGCCGACAGGGTCACGCTGCCGCAGACCATCGCGCCGGGCGACACCCTCGCCCGCACGCTGCAGGTGAGGGCCGGCATCCTGAGCGGGAGCGGTCTGGTGAGCGACCTCCAGTTCAGGGCGGCCGCCACACTCGAGGTGTCGGCCACCGGCATCCAGCCGGGGAGCGGCTACGGCCAGTTCACGGTCGCGAGCCAAGGCACGGTCGAACTCGGCTCGGCTACGCTCGCCCTGACGGGGTCGGCCCTCCCCACGGGCAGCATCCTGAAGATCATCGACAACGGCGGATCGAATGCCGTGGGCGGGACCTTCGCGGACCTGCCTGAAGGATCGCTGATCGACTCGCCGCTGGGCGTGTGTCGCATCTCGTATGTGGGGGGCGACGGCAACGACGTGACGGTGGAGGTGGTGACGCGGGAGATCGTCGCGAGCATCGACGACGACGTGCTCTTCGTCAGGCTCGCGGGAACCGGCACGACTGTTCGCAACCTTTCGACGCAGTACCTGCCCGCAGGCCGCAGGCTCGTGCTCACCGTGGCCGCCGACGCGCCGCTCACCGGGAGCGGCGCGGGCCTGACGGTCAACCCACGGGCCGGCACGGTGACGGTCAGCCTCGCACAACAGCCCCGGTTCAGGGGAATCGTCGTGCTCGGCACGGGAGCGGACGATCAGATCACGCTCGGGCCGCGGGGCGTCAACCTCGCCGCGCTGACAGCGGGTGGCCCCAGCCAGGTCTTTGCGATCGACACGGGCCGTGGCGCCGATGGAGCCACGCTCCGCGGCCCGGTTCATACGAAGGGCTCCGACGGAGGCTTGGTCGTCCAGGCCGCCACCGTCAACCTCGGAGCGACCATCGATACGCAGCTCGGCCTGCAGCGCTACCGTGGCCGCACCCAGCTCGTGGGCAACACGATCGTCAGGGGCGGTGCGATCGGGTTCGACAGTACCCTCGATGGCGCCCATCGGCTCACGGTCAACGCGACGGGGAGGGTGGAGTTCCTCGATGCCGTCGGGGGCGAGACACCCCTCAGGGGCATCGAGATCCAGCGGGCGGCAGCCGTCGATTCCTCGCTGGGCCTGCGGCTGGACGGCCGGGGACTCGGTCCCGCGGCCAACGGCCTCGTGATCGGCCGCGGTGTCGGCACCGTGTCGATCTTTTCCGAGGATCCGTCGACGCGACCTGTCGCGATCAGCCGCTTCGGCGGCAGTGGCATCCTGTTTCGGGGTGGTTCTGCGGGTTCGGATATCGGCAACGTCACGCTCGACCGCAATGGGCAGGGCATCACGCTTTCGCCCGGCGACTACATCGGCACGGTGGTTCATGCCAACACGATTCGGCAGAGCAGGCGGGTCGGCATCTCGCTGGAAGAGGCCGAGAACGTGACGATTGGCGGCGACGGCGGAGGGGATGGAAACCTGATCGAGGGTGGCACCGTTCCGCGGTCGTCCGGGAAGGGCATCGTGGCGAAGGGCCTCCTCACCGGCACGCGGCTCGTCGGCAACACGATCAACGGCAATCACGGCGGCATCGTGATGCAGAATGCCAGGGGCCTCTCGGTCGGTGGTGCGGGGGTATCCAACACGGTCAACGGCAACATCGCCTGGGGCCTCGTGGCCTCGGGGAACTGCACGGGATCGGTGCTCGACGCCGGCGGGATCTCAGGCAATACTCCGGGCGACGTCAACGTCCGCCGGGCCCGCGGACTGGTCGTCGTTCCGCCGGCCTGAGGCTCACACCATGGTGCGCACGTCCGTCCTGACACTCGCCCTCTGCGCGGGGAGCCTCGTCGACGCCATTCCGGGCGTCGCCCAGCAGGTCTGTCTGCCGATGCCACGCCTGCTCAACGTGACCCCGATGGGTGGGCAGGCGGGGACGAGCCTCGAAGTGACCATCTCGCACCAGCACGTCGATGCGGCTCAGGAACTGCTCTTTTCGACGCCGAAGATCACCGCGAGCCCGGTGCTGGCCGCGGACGGGAAGCCAATCCCCGACACCTTCCTCGTGAGCATTGCGGCCGACGCCCCCGTCGGCGTGCATGACGCGCGGATTCGATCGCGGCTCGGCGTGTCGTCGCCGCGGGCGTTCGCGGTGGGCGACGTGCCGGAGGTCCTCCGCACGGGAGCGAACCAGTCGATCGCGGCGGCCTTCCCGATGGCGGTCAATTCCGTCTGCAACGCCACCGCGAGCGACCGCGCGGTCGATTATTACTCGTTCCGGGGAGAGAAGGGGACGCGCGTCGTCGTGGATTGCAACACGTTCGGCATCGACTCCAAGCTCATTCCCGTGGTGATCGTGGCCGATGCCGAGGGAAACGACCTGCTCGTCAGCCGCGACGGCGGCCCACTCGACTTCACGCCGTCCGCCGAGGGCACGTATCTCATCAAGGTGCACGGTCTCGCGTTCCAGGGTGGCAGCGAGCAGTTCTATCGGCTGTCACTCCGTCACGCGGCGGGCACCGGCCCGGCACCGCGGCAGGACGTCACGCAGCGGGTGAGTGCGTTCTCATGGCCACCGGAGGGGCTCTCGTCCGCCGCGCTCACCGCAGAGGCCGAGCCGAACGCCGAGCCCGCGCCACCGCAGCGGATTGGACTGCCATGTGACGTTTCGGGAAGCTTCGATCCCGCCGAAGATGCCGATGCCTATGAATTCCAGGCGCGGAAGGGGGACACCTGGTGGGTGGAGGTGGCCTCGGAGCGGCTCGGCATGAACACCGACCCGTTCGTGCTGGTGCAACGCGTCGCCATGACGGACGGCAAGGAGACCGTCACGGACGTGGCGGAACTGGACGACATCGCCCATCCGATGAAGCCCGGAGACTTCATTCCGGCGTCGAGCTACAACGGCCCTCCGTACGTCTCGGGATCTCCCGACGTGCTCGGGAAGATCTCCATCCCCGAAGACGGCACCTATCGGCTGCGGCTGCGCGACCTGCTCGGCGGACCGGGGACTGATGCCGGGAGCATCTATCGGCTCGTGATCCGTCAGGCGGCCCCGGACTTCGCGCTGGTGGCCTGGGCGGCACACCTGCGCCTGCGGCAAAACGACTTCGGGACGTTCTCGAAGCCGATCGCCCTGCGGGCCGGCGCCACGATGGCGCTCGAGGTGGTCGTCGTGCGGCGGGACGGCTTTGATGGCACGATCGACCTGTTCATGGAGGGTCTGCCGCCCGGCGTGCACGCCACCGGACTCGCGATCCCGTCCGGAAAGCAGCAGGGCATGATCTTCGTCACCGCCGACGAGACCGCCTCACCAGCCTGGTCGGTCGCGAAGATCTTCGGCCGCGCCACGATCGACGGCGCGGAGGTCACGCGCGCGTGCCCGCTCGCCTCGGTGGTGTGGACCATCGAGTACGCCCCCAATGACTTTCCGCGATCGCGGCTGACGGCGGACGTGCCGGTGTCCGTCACCGACTTCGAGAAGGCTCCGGTTTCGGTCGCGCCCGCGGACGACAAGGTCTGGGAGGCACAGGCGGGTCAGACGCTGAAGATTCCCCTGCGCGTCACGTGGCGTGAGACGTTCAACGGCGCCTCGATCAGGCTGACCCCATTCGGAACCGCATTTGCCGGGCTCAAGCCGATCGAGCTGCCGCTCGCGGCCACGACGGCCGAGGTGATGGTCGATCTCGCGGCGTTGAAGACGCCCCCGGGTGAGCACGTGCTCGCCTTCAGCGGAATCGGCGTGGTGAAGCACCGGGCGAACCCGGACATCGTGAGGGTGGCCGAGGAGGAGCAGCAGCGTGCCACCCGGGAGGTCACCGCGATCACCGCCGCAGCCAAGGCGCTCGCGGAGCAGGCCGCGCAGGCCCCCGACGTGGAGAAGGCCGAAGCGGCCAAGGCTGTAGCGAGCGCCTCGGAAAAACAAAAATCGGCCGAGGCGGCGCTGGCCAGGGCGACCGCGCGCGTGAAGGCCATGACCGCGGCGACCGCGCCCCAGGACATCCTCGACTTCGTCGTCTCCGCGCCGATCCGCATCTCCGTGTCCGCCCCGCCGGCGGAGAAGCCGCAGTAGGGCGGGACTCGACTCGCGGCGTGCGGACGGGCCGGGGCGGGGTCGCCCTCAGCCGAGGAGTTCCGGAATCGGCGTGCCGTTCTCGACGAGCAGCGTCGGGCGACCCGTGAAGTCCTGGATCGTCACGGCGGATGCGTCGATGCCGAGGTGGTGGTAGATCGTCGCCAGGAAGTCGTGGGCGCGACCGACGGCCGCGGTGTGGCCGTCATCGATCGTCGCTGCACCGCCCAGGACCTGTCCCGGGCGGATGCCGCCGCCG
>JBJTBO010000501.1:0-5502 GCA_046091445.1 Planctomycetaceae bacterium
GCTCCCCGGTGATCGGTCATCGGAAACCTCCCGGTCCGATGGTCGGGGACGCCCGCCTGACGGCGCCCGGGGGCGGGCCGCCCGTGGCGACACCCACCGTCCCCACTCTTCGTGACGAGCGCCGTCGCGTCCGGGGGCAATCGGGTCTTCGGAAATCGGGCTGACTATCGCTGCGGCCGCGGCGGGCGAGGCCTTCAGCGCCGTCTCGCCTGGATGATCCGCGGGCGGCCCGCGAGGTCCCTGAGCGTCGTCTCCGCGGCCAGCTCGGGCCGGGCTGTCACCGCAGCCTCCGCCGCCGCGACGACCGTCGGGCCGATCTCGACGAGGAGCCAGCCACCCGGCACCAGCACGCGCGCGGCCGCATCGACGAGCCGGGTCACCACCTCCACGCCCGTCGGTCCCGCGACGAGCGCCGTCCGCGGCTCGTGCAGCCGCACGTCGGGCGGGAGCGAGGGAAAATCGTCCTCGCGCACGTAGGGGGGGTTCGACACGATGACGTCCCACGGTCCGCCGGACGGCACGAGATCGCACGTGACGAACTCGATCCGATCCGCCACGCCATGACGCCCCGCGTTGTCACGGGCCACGGCGACCGCCTCCGGCGAGATGTCGGTCGCGACGAGCCGTGCCGTCGTCACGTGCTTCGCAATCGCGACGGCGATGGCACCCGAGCCGGTGCCGACGTCGAGCAGCCGAATCCCGGCGGGCGAGGCGCGGCAGAGATCGATCGCCCGCACGACGAGCCCCTCGGTCTCCGGCCGCGGCACGAGCACGGCCGGGCTGACGGCGAATGCCAGCGAGAAGAACTCGCGTTGCCCCACGAGGTAGGCCACCGGCTCCCCCGCGCCGCGACGGCGCACCAGGTCGCGGAACCGCGCCCGCTCCCCGTCGGGCACCGTCTCGCCGAACGCCGTGTAGAGCGCGATCCGGGGACACGCGCGGACGTGGGCCAGCAGCACTTCGGCATCGAGCCGTGGCGACTCGCTGCCACGGCTCGTCAGCCAGCCGGTCGTCCACGTGAGCAGCCGCCCCACCGTCCAGGGTGCCTCGGACGCACCGGGCGTCGCCGGTTCCCCCGCATCGCTCGCGCTCATGCATGCCTCCCGACCGCCGGATCCCGGCCCTCACCCCACATGCGGGCCACCCGCTCTCCGGCCCGCCGCGTCACGGGGAACGGCCTGCCGTCTGCTCCGGCTCCATCGCGCTGCGCCGCGCCTCGCGCACGTGCCGCTCGATGGCGTCGATCACGAGCCCCAGTCGGCCGGCCATGACCTGGTCGAGCGTGAAGCTCTCGTTGATGCGATGGTCGGTGACCCGGTTCTGCGGAAAGTTGTAGGTGCGGATGCGCTGGCTGCGATCCCCCGATCCCACGAGCGTGCGTCGCTCGGTGGCCCGTTTCTCGTGCTCGATGCTGCGGCGATGCTCGTAGAGCCGCGTCTTGAGCACCCGCAGCGCCTTGGCGAGGTTCTTGTGCTGGCTCTTCTCGTCCTGACACTGCACGACGATACCGGTCTCGAGGTGCGTCAGGCGCACGGCCGAGGCGGTCTTGTTGACGTGCTGCCCGCCCGGGCCGCTGGCGCAGAAGATGTCCTTGCGGTACTCGTCCGGTGCGATCGACACCTCCACGTCCTCCGGCTCCGGCAGCACGGCGACGGTGGCGGCGGACGTGTGGATGCGCCCCTTCGTCTCGGTATCCGGCACGCGCTGCACGCGATGCCCGCCACTCTCGTGCCGGAGCCGGCGGTAGACGCCGTCCCCCGACGCGCCGAGGACGAGCTCCTTGCAGCCGCCGAGTTCGGTCGGGCTGGCGTCGAGCACCTCGAACTGCCACCCGTGCTCCGTGCCGTACCGTCGATACATCTCGTAGAGGTCGCGCACGAAGAGCGCCGCCTCGTCGCCGCCCGTGCCGGCCCGCAGTTCGACGATGCAGCGCGGCCGGTCGGCATCCGCGTCGTCCGACCCCAGCTCGAGGAGGGCGTCCCACTCCTGCTCGCGCCGTTCCTCGAGCGCGGGCAGTTCGGCGGCGGCGAGGGCCGCGATCTCGGGATCGCCCGCGGCCAGCTCGCGCAGGTCGGCGATCTGCCGTTCGAGGCCGCGGAAGTCCCGGTAGCGAAGGGCGAGTCGCGCGAGCGTCCCATGCTCCCGGGCCGCCGCCGACGCCCAGCAGCTGTCGGCGAGCACGGCCGGGTCGGCGAGCGCCCGCTCGAGCGCCTCGAACCGGGCGAGCGTCGCCTCGAGGTCGTCGCGCATGACTCACCACTCCCGTCGACCGAACCGAGCGTCGGCTCCCGCGCGGCTCCGCCACCCGAACGTCACACAAACCGCACCGCTGCGGACACCGTTCCCGGGCCGGCGGTGCGATTGGACGACGTCGTCGAGCCGATCGGAGCCGAGCCAATCCGATCCGAGCCAAGCCAAACTGGGCAGTCGACCGCGGCAGGATGCCATGCCGACGCCGTCACACCCCTGAACGGTTCAGGACGCGGGCGCCTCGGCAGCCTTCGCGGTTCCCTTCGCCTTCTTGAGGCTGGCGTAGCCGGCGCCCGCAAACTTGGTCTTGAACTTCTCGATCCGACCGGCCGTATCGACGAACTTCAGCTTGCCCGTGAAAAACGGATGACACACGTTGCAGATGTCGACCTTGATCTCGGGCACGGTGCTGCGCGTGGCGAACGTGTTGCCACAGCCGCAGCGGACCACGGTGTCGACGTACTGGGGATGGATGCCGTCTTTCATGGCCGAAACGTCACTCACGAAGTGGGTCGGGACACCCTTGCGGGAAGCCCTGTAGCCTACCGATCGGAGCCCATCAGGGCAACGCTGGCGGCCGCCACCGCGGCGTTCACTCGTTCGGGACGGATGGGGCGGTCGTCCCGGGCTCGACGACCGGTTTTTCGGCGTCTACCGCGCGCTCGAGGCGGTCCGCGAGCACCCGGCTGCCAAATCGTTGCGGTGAGAGATCCTCGCGAAGGGCGGTGGCCGCCTCGCGGGTGCGCCCGACGGCAATGAGCGCGCGGGCGAGGTTCGTCCGCGCCGCATCGGTCCAGCGGCTGTCGGGCGATCCCTCCACGGTCATGCGCCCGAGGTAGTCGATGGCGGCGTCGTATTCCCCCTCCGCCAGCGTGAGGATGCCGAGCCAGTATGCGGCGTCCTCCTTCATGCGGGTGAACAGGGTGCGGGCAGCCTCCGCCTGCGCGGCGGGCAATCCCGCCACGGCCGACGCCACCGCGGAGCGGCCGGCACGCGCAGCCAGGTAGGCCGCCTTCGCGCCCTGCGGCCCGTCGAGCTCGCCACGAAACTCGCGGAGTCGCGCGGTCAGGAGGGGCCGCAGCAGTTCCGGACGATCCGTCCCCGCCTGCGGCACGAAGGGCACCTGGAGCGGCGCGAGCTCCTGCTGCACGGCCTCCGCCACGCGTGTCGCCTCGGATCGGCGTCGCGCGAGCGTCTCCCAGGGAAACTCCCAGAGCGCGGGCGCGGCCGGCGTCACCCCGGAAGCCTCGACCGCCGCGTTCGCGGCGGCCGCCAGCCGTGACCCATCGACCGCGACGCGCATCTCCCTCGCGCCGCGCACGTCGGGATCGAGCACCACCATCCTTCGCGAGAGGCTCAGGGGATCGGCTGCGACCAGGACGGTGACGGCCGTGAGGTCGGCGGCCTGCACGGGATAGGGCCGATCGGGCAGCGACAAGGCGGCCAGGATCGCGGGATCGGTCGCAGCCTGTCGCAGGGTCGCCACGGCGCCATCGTCCGGCCCCGGAACGGGCATGCCGTAGACCGGCTCGAAGAGGTGAAGCTCGCCCTCTGCGAGGACCGCGGGGAGCCAGCTGCGCGGCGCCTGCTCCGCACCGCCACCGAGGCCGAGCATGACCCCGTCGAGACCCGCATGGCGCATCAGCTGCAGGAAGATCCATGCCCGCTGCGGCCCGCTCGCGCGACCGGCGAGCAGGATCTCTCCCGGCAGGCACCACCGCGTGCCCGGATTGGTCGCGGTCGGTGCGGTTGGAGGATCGCCGACGAGTGCCAGAGACCGCACCGTCCACTCGAAGAGCGCGAGAGCCACCTCGAGATCATCCCGCGCCTCACCCCGTGCCACCCGGGCGATGTCCGCCAGCCAGCGCTGGTCCCGAAGAAAGACGACATCGCCCATGGAGAAGCCGTTCGCGTCGGGCACGATCTCCGTCAGCTCGTCACGCAGCCGCGCGGAAAGCGTGTCGGCGAGCGGATCCTGCCGCCATGCCGCGACCGCGTCCGTCGGGGCCAGCCGGGCCCACTGGATGATCCGATCGAAGACGAGCTCCGCACCGCGCGCCTCGTCGAAGACGTCGAGGCGGTCGAGCACGGCGAGCGCGCTTTCGAGAATCTTGTCCCGCGACACCCTCGCGACGGGACGCGGGACGACCTGCGGGGAGGCGGACGAGCCGCCCCCGTCACCGGCAGGACGGCCACACCCGGATGCCGAGACCAAAAAGACGGAGATCGACAAAAAGACGGCGATCGAACAGAGCAGGCCGACCGAACACGCCGACGAGATCGGACGCACGACGCCAGAGGCGCGGGCGACGAACGCGTGCCTCATCTCCCATCCTCGCCGGCCAGGCGGGCCTCGTGAATGCGGACGATCCGGCCGAGCACCGCGCGCAGTTCATGCAGCGGCACCATGGTCGGCCCATCGCTCGGGCTGGCATCCGGGTCGGGATGCGTCTCGAGAAACAGCCCATCGATCCCCACGGCCGCTGCCGCCCGCGCGAGTGGCTCGACGAGGGCACGGTCGCCTCCGGTCGCCTCGCCGAGGCTCGCCGGCCGCTGCTCCGAGTGCGTGGCGTCGAAGATCACCGGCACCCCGAGCGCCCGCATCGTCGGCAGCCCCCCGAAGTCGTTGACGAGCCGCCCGTATCCGAAGAACGTGCCCCGCTCGCAGAGCAGGACGTCGCGACAGCCGCCGGCAAGGAGCTTCGCCACGGCGTGCCGCATGTCGCCCGGCGCGAGAAACTGCCCCTTCTTCACGTTCACGGCGCGACCGGTCGCGGCCGCGGGGCGTGTCTGCGACATGCTCCAGATTCCCGCCTTCCTCTGCCGTCAGACCGATCTGCTCCTCGCCGCGGCCGCGGCCTGCTCGGGCAGATGCACGTCGGTCGTCACGGGCAGCCCAGTGGCCGCACGCACGCGGTCGAGGATCGCCAGCCCATCCTCGGGGCCGGGGCCCCGGAAAGACGCGACGCTCGTCCGGTTCGCCTTGTCGAACGAGGCCTTGAAGACGATCTGCACCGGCAGTTCCTGGGCAATCCCGGCGAGCTCCTCGGCGATGCTGAGGCAGAGCGCCTCGCTCTCGATCACGCAGGGTCCGGCCACGACGAGCAGCGGATGGCCCGGGCCACAGAGGTAGCGACCGACGCAGGCTGGCAGGCGCGGATTCACGAGCGTCTCGAGAGGCGATGCTGAAGACGGGCACCGGTGCAGAAGGCCGGCACGCGGCTGGCGAATGATACCGGCCCGAGGTCCCGC
>JBJTBO010000502.1:0-4734 GCA_046091445.1 Planctomycetaceae bacterium
CCGCCGCCTGTCGCGAGGTCGTCGCGGGTGTCCGCGGGGCGACCGGGCTGCCGATCCTCGCGAAGCTCCCGCCGAATGTCACCGACATCGTCGCGATCGCGGGTGCGGCCCGCGACGGGGGGGCCGATGCGGTCACGCTCATCAACACCTGCCAGGGCATGGCCGTGGATTGGCGGCGGCGACGCCCGCGGCTCGGCAACGTCGTCGGCGGGCTGAGCGGCCCCGCGATCTAGCCGCTCGCGCTGCGGTGCGTCCACCAGGTGCGCCGGGCCGTCGACATTCCGATCGTGGGCGTGGGCGGCATCATGACGATCGACGACTGCATGGAGTTCTTCGTCACCGGTGCGTCGGCCGTGCAGGTGGGCACCGCGAATTTCGCCGAACCCGTGGCCTCGGTCCGCCTGCTCGACGCCCTGCCCGGTGCGCTCGCCGAGGCGGGCGTCACGCGGTTGGCCGACCTCGTCGGCACGCTCGGGCTGCCGACGCGCCCGGCGTGCGGGCCGTCGTCCGACCCGCCGGCGGCACTGGCCGTCGGCGGCGGGAGTCGTGCCGATGACCGCTGACCGCGACTCAGGAGCCGCCCCGGCGCCCGCCGCACCGAAGCCACGGGCGCTCTCGGGCATCCAGCCCACGGGACGCTTCCACTGGGGCAACTACTTCGGGGCGATCCGGCAGTACATCGAGCTCCAGCCCCGCGCGGACGGCGCGTCCCCCGGCGCGGCCGCGGAGGCCTACTACTTCATCGCGGACCTCCACGCGCTGACGACGGTACGTGATCCTGCCCGACTGCGTGACCTCGTGCGCGCCGCGGCGATCGACCTGGTCGCCCTCGGCCTCGATCCCGAGTGCGCCGTGCTCTTCGTCCAGTCGGATGTTCCGGAGGTGTGCGAGCTCACCTGGCTCCTCATGACCGTCGCGCCGATGGGCCTGCTCGAGCGGTGCCATGCCTTCAAGGACAAGAAGGCCCGCGGCCTGCCTGCCGACGCGGGCCTCTTCACCTACCCCGTGCTCATGAGCGCCGACATCCTCGCGTACGACGCGACCGTCGTACCTGTCGGCGAGGACCAGGTGCAGCACATCGAGGTCTGCCGCGACCTCGCCGGCGCGTTCAACCACCTCTACGGCCCCGTGTTCACGCTGCCGGTGCCACGGCTCGTCGAGGGTGGGGCGAAGGTGCCGGGGACCGACGGCCTGAAGATGAGCAAGAGCTACGACAACACGCTCGACGTCTTCGAGGATCCGGCGGCCCAGAAGAAGAAGATCATGCGGATCACGACCGACTCGAGGCCGATGGAGGCACCGAAGGATCCGGAGACCGACCACCTCTTCGCCCTCTACGCGCTCGTGGCTCCGGAGGAGGATCGCCTGCGCATGGCCGAGACCTACCGCCGGGGAGGCTTCGGCTACGGCGAGGTGAAGAAGGCGCTGGTCGCGGCGGCGGCGGAGCACTTCGCCGAGGCACGGGCGCGGCGGGCGGCGCTCGAGGCGGATGCGGAGAGGATCGAGGCGATCCTTGCCGCCGGGGCCACCCGCGCGCGGGCGAGGGCACGGGACGTGCTCGATCGGGCTCGCCGGGCCTGCGGAATCGACCGCGCTCCGCACAGGCCCCCGCCGGGACGCACGTCATGAGCGTGCTCGGCATCGGCACCGACATCACCGAGTGTCTCCGCATCGCGCAGATGATCGAGCGGCACGGGGAGCTCTTCGTGGGCCGTGTCTACACGCCGGCGGAGATCGACTACTGCCGTGCTCGACGCATGGCGACGCAGCACTTCGCAGGCCGCTGGGCGGCGAAGGAGGCCGTGCTCAAGGCCCTCGGCACCGGCTGGCGGCGCGGCATCAGCTGGCGCGACGTCGAGGTGAGGAACGGACCGGGGGGCAGGCCCCACGTGGTGATTCGGGGTGGGGCCCGGGACGTGGCCGAGCGGCTCGGCATCCGCTGCGTGCTCGTCAGCATCTCGCACTGCCGCTGCCACGCCACGGCCTATGCGGTGGCGCTCGAGGAGATTCCGCCCACCGCCGCCGACGACGCCCTGTAGACCACGTGTCGCGCCGGCTCGGGGGCGGCAACTGAATTTTGTCCGCCGCTCCAACGGCGGATTGGCTCCTCGCTGCGGCCGTGGCGGCCGCACGCTCGTCGAGCGTTCGCCGACCCCCTTCGCCTTCCCCATGCAAGGGGCCGCTCAGGGAAACGGCTGAAGCTCAGCGACGCCGCCCTCGATCGTGAGGCTCGCGACGGGGGTGCCCTCGGGCACGGGGGTCGCGCCGTCGCGACGGGTCAGCGAGAGCGTCCGCTGGCCGCCGAGGTGCTCCGCGAGCCGCCTTTCGAGCGCCTTCTGGTCCGGCTCCGGCAGCTTCGAGAACGTCTCCCGGCCACGGCACTTCGGGAAGGCGCTGCAGCCGAGCCACGGACCGCGCTTGCCGTCACGCAGGTTCAGGTGCGCCCCGCACTTCGTGCAGACGAGGTCGGTCACGAGCGGCGGGGGCGACGGGAACTTCACGGCTCCCTTGCGGTCGATGTTGAGAATGAAGGGGGGCGGTTCGTCAGGAGCGTCCTTGCCCTTCTGCTTGACGGGTCGCGGCCGGTCCTCGACGAGAAAGTCTCCGAATCGGCCCGTGCGCTTCACCATCGGCACGCCGCCGGGCGAGAGGAGGTCGATCTGCTCCGGCAGGAGTGGCCGGCCGCTGCGGTCGACGGGCATCGCGAACGAGCAGGCGGGCACCTCCTTGGGCTTCGCCGTCCGGCGACGGCTCCCCTTCGCGGGCGGCGGCGGTGGCACGGTCACCTTCTCGTTGTAGCCGCTGCAGGAGAGGAACCGGCCCTTTTTGCCCAGTCGGTATTCCAGCTGGCGGCCGCACTCGGGACAGGCGTACGGGGCGGGATCGGCCTTCGCCTTCTCGTGCTGCTCCTGGAGGGCCGTCTCGAGCTTCGGGGAGAGCTCGTCGTGAAACTCGTGGAGCATGTCGGTCCACGGCTTCGTGCCCTGGGCCACCTGGTCGAGCTCGCGCTCGATCTCGCGGGTGTAGCCGATCTCGATGAACTGGTCGCGGAAGCCGCGCTTGAGGAAACCGGTCACCGCCTCGCCGAGCGCGGTTGCGTGGAAGCGGCGCTCGTGCTGCTCGACGTAGCCGCGGTTCTCGATGACATTGATGATGCTCGCGTACGTGGAGGGACGGCCGCTCCCCTCCTCCTCGAGCTTCTTCACCAGGCTGGCCTCGGTGTAGCGGGGAGGGGGTGCCTGGAACTTCTGCCGCGGCTCGATGTCGAGCGGGGCGAGGCTGGCGCCCTTGTCGAAGCTCGGCAGCACCTGCTCGCCGTCGTCGCGAGGCACGCCGCTGATGCGGTAGAAGCCGTCGAACCGCAGCACGCGCCCGGTCGCCTTGAACACGGCGCCGGTGTCGCGGTCGCTGCGTCGCATGCGCACGGCGGTCGAATCCCACTGCGCGTCGGTGGTCTGGCAGGCGAGAAATCCCTGCCAGATGAGCCGGTAGAGCTTCAGTTGCTCGTCCGTGAGCGCCCCGGCGATCCGGTCCGGCTCGCGGAAGGCGTCGGTCGGCCGGATCGCCTCGTGCGCCTCCTGGGCACTTTCGTTGCTGCTCGTGTAGACCCGTGGCGCATCGGGCAGGTAAGCGTCACCGAGCCGCTCCTGGAGATACCGCCGGGCCATGCCGATCGCCTCGCCCGAGAGGTTCGTCGAGTCGGTTCGCATGTAGGTGATGAGGCCCACGCGTCCCTCGTCGGGGAGGTCGATGCCCTCGTAGAGCTGCTGCGCGATCCGCATCGTACGGTCGGTCGACATGCCCAGGCGGCTGCTCGCGGCCTGCTGCAGCGTGCTCGTGATGAAGGGTGGATAGGGCCGTGAGCGGGTGCGGGTGACGTCGATGCTCTCGACGGTGTAGCGGGCCGCGGGATCGGGTCGGCCGACGAGCCGCACGACCGTGCGACCCCGGCCCCGGCCGTCCGGGTTGGTCGTGCGCTCGATCGCGATATCCAGCAGTCCGGCCGCCTCGGCCGCCGTGTGGGCGTCGCCCGCGAGATCGACCGTGGACGTGTTTTCCGCCTCGATGCGCAGCGGCTTCCCGCCACATTCCACCATCTCGCAGAGCAGCGCCCGCCGGTCGGCGAGCCATGCCATCCGGTCCCGCACGAGCGGCGGCCGGCCACGTTCGTCGCGGGCGTCCATGAACGTGCGCCAGGCCGAGTGCAGGGCGGCGGCGGCGGCGACGTCGAACGTCATGAGTGCCGAGACCTCCCACGACTCTGCCGGCAGGAAGGCGCGGATCTCCTCCTCGCGGTCCACGACGATCCGCGTCGCCACGCTCTGCACGCGGCCGGCACTCAGCCCTCCGGCCACCTTCTTCCAGAGGATTGGCGAGACCTGGTAGCCGACGATCCGGTCCACGATCCGCCGTGCCTGCTGCGCCTCGACCCGCGGCATGTTGATGGCCCGGGGGGTCTGGAAGGCCCGCTGCACCTCGGACTTCGTGATCGCGTCGAACGTCACGCGCTTGGCCCGGCCGGGATCGACGCCGAGCACCTGCGTCAGGTGCCAGGCGATGGCCTCCCCCTCGCGGTCGAGGCGCAGCAGGCACGGCGGATCGTGGACCGGATCGTCGGCTACCAGGTCTCGCCACTCCTCTGGAAGAAGGTGGCCGGAGGGCTGAGTGCCGGCCGCGTGCAGAGCGTGGCGACGCGGATCGTCGTGGACCGCGAGGAGGAGATCCGCGCCTTCC
>JBJTBO010000503.1:0-5384 GCA_046091445.1 Planctomycetaceae bacterium
GAGGCCACGCTCGCGATCGCGCCCACCTCCGTCTTCATCCTCACCGGCGCCGACGTGCCGCGTCGGATCATGGCGGGAAAACCTCGGGCTGGGTGTCGGGTCGTCCGGTGGATCGGGTGACGCGGTCGGGCCCGCGGGCTCGGGCGTCCGATCGAGCGGGGCGTCCGCTACCGGCTCCGCGCCGACGGTGGCCGCGGACTCCATGCGCTCCACGTTCGGATCGTCGGGGGCGACCGCCACGGCGAGGCGGCCTGCGTAGGAGAACAGCGGGGCTAGATGGGCCGTGAGCCGGCCGAGCGCCTCGGCACCCTGCTGCGGCCGGCCGCTCGCTGCGATGGCCGCCTCGATCCGACGCGGCACGTCGGCGCCGGTGAGGATGAAGACGGAGGTGGGCGCGATCGCGAGCGTGGCCTCCACCCGTCCACCGGGCAGGCCGGGCACGCCGTCCACGTCGATCGCGTGCAGCGTCGCGGCACCCGCGCGGCCCGTGTCGAACCGGGCCTGCACGCCCGGCGGCAGCGCGTCGGCCGCGCCGAGCCTCGTCTTCACGAGTTTCTCGAGCGCCTTGCCGTCCTTGACCCGGAGCGCCACCGTGAGCGCGGGCAGCGGCGCGTCGGCGGTCGCTTCGGCCGTGTCGGCCGTGAGCGCCACCTCCAGACCGCCGGTCTCGGCCATCGACCGCACGACGTCTCGCAGCACGCCGAAGAGCGCCTCGGTCGAGGCGTCCCCGCTGCCGGACGGCAGGACCGAGGCGAGCGTCTCGGACGAGACGAGCGAGGCAGCCGCCTTGCTGCACCAATGCCCCTCGATCGCGCGGCCGTCCGCGTCACCGGCCGGACCGGTCGCCCTCGTCAGCGGCGTGCCGACGTCGCCGCCGAGCATCGCCGCCGGCGTCGAGCCGCGCACCGCGACCTGGGCGTTCTCGATCGCCACGCTGCCGTCCTTGGCATCGACATCGATGCCCCAGCGGATCGACTCCGCGTCGTCGAGCGCGTCGAGCGCCGCATCGAGCGCCCCGGGATCGACCCGCTGTCCCTGTGAGCCGGCCATGGCCGCGAGCTGCCCGAGCGCCTGCGGCAGCTGCTGCGGCAGGGGAGGCGGCATCTTCGCCGGATAGGCCTCCGCCGCGATGGAGCAGGTTTCCACGAGCGGGCGGAAGAAGGGCGTCGGATCCTCGATCGCACACGTCTGGCCACGCGGTGACAGCACGGCCCAGCCGTCACGTTCCACGATGTCGAGCGGCATGCCTCCGGGCGGCGCGATGCGTCGCACGTCCCCGCTGCGCTCGACCGGCCCCAGCACGCCCTCGAGTGATCCGAGCAGGCGGTCGAGATCCTTCACCGGCACGAACCCGTGTCCGGACGGCCCCGCGTCGTCGGCCGTGAGGAGGACGCCGGCGGGACGGGTCACGTCGAGGCCCGCGAGCCCGCGGAACTGTGTCGCCATCATCACGAACGATTCCGCGAACCCATCGAGCGCCGGGTTGCCGATCTGCGTGCCGACCCACCGGATCTGATCCTTGAGATCGGCGTAGCCGTCGCACGCGACCACGCCCACCACCACCGGCTCCGCTGCCGCCGCATCGCCACGCCCCAGGCCACACGCCAGCGTGACCACGCAGGCGACGAAGACCCGGCTCGGAGTCGGGCTCGGAACGCGTTCCATGACTCTGAAATCCCTGGAGGAGAGGAGGGGATCGCCGTGCGAGCGGCCGAGCCGCAGTGTACCCGTCCCGGCGGCTGCCCGTCGCCGCCGCCGCACGCCGCGGCCAGCCGCTATCCTCCGGGATCGGCTCCGAGTCACTCCGAGTCCATTCGCACCGAACGCCCCGCCGACCCGCATGGACGCGTCCTCCTCCGAGCATCCGTGGACGAGCGCCGAGCCGGCACCAGGCCGGCGGCCCGACCGGCGTCCCGCGCGCCGGCTCCAGGCACTGCTCTACCTGCTCACCGCGCTCACCACCTTCGCGGCGGGAACCGTGGGCTGGGAGCCCGTGGTGCTCGGCATCGACGCGGACGTCGCCGCCTCGCTCCCCGCCCACTGGATGCGGGGCGTGCTCTACGCGGCCGCCGTCCTCGCCGTGCTCACGGCACACGAGGCGGGACACTTCATCGCGGCGCGGCTCCACGGCATCCCGGCCACGCTTCCCTTCTTCCTGCCCGTGCCCGTCCTCATCACGGGCACGCTGGGTGCCGTCATCGGCATGGAGGGATCCCGCGCCGACCGGCGGCAGCTCTTCGACATCGCGCTGGCGGGGCCGCTCGCCGGCCTCCTCGTCGCGCTCCCGCTGCTCGCCATCGGCATGCGCGACGGGATCGTCACCGATGCCAATCCCTTCGCACTGCCGCCGCTGGCCGCCTGGATGCTCGGCGCACTCCGCCCGGACCTCGTTGCAGGCCTCACGATCGCGCCGAACGCCCTCTTCATGGCCGGCTGGGTGGGACTGCTCGTCACCGGGCTCAACATGATTCCCGTGAGCCAGCTCGACGGCGGACACATCGCGGCGGCGGTGTTCGGTCGGCGGAGCGTCTGGATCGCGCGGGGCACGCTCCTCGCGGCGATCGCCGGCATCGTCCTCTTCGGCCGCTACAACTGGGTGGTGATGGTGGTGATGGTCGCCTTCATCGGCACCGATCATCCGCCCATCCGCGACGCCGACAGGCCGCTGGGAACGCTGCGCACGGTGCTCGGCCTGCTGGCCTTCATCATTCCGCTCGTCACGTTCATGCCCGAGCCGCTCGCGCTCGACGGCCTCGAGTGAGGGAGGGCCCCGCGCCGGCGGCGCAGGGCGCGGCCCCCTCCGGTGACCTGCGCCCCGGTCACGGGCGGCACGCGCCGCGCGTGTTCGTTGACGCCACCGCGGCCCGTTTCCACAATCCTTTTGTCCGATGTCTCACCCCGGCGGCCCAGCGGTGGCCGCCCCCGCGTGGAGGTCTCCCGTGAACGGCGCCCCCAATTTCGTGGAACTCGAGGATCCCGACGTCTGGGCGGCCATCGCCGCGGAACAGGCTCGGCAGGCTGAAGGCCTGGAGATGATCGCCAGCGAGAACTTCACGAGCCCGGCCGTCATGCAGGCGGTCGGCAGCGTGCTCACGAACAAGTACGCGGAAGGCTATCCCGGCCGTCGCTACTACGGAGGCTGTGAGTTCGTCGACCGCGTGGAGGACCTCGCCCGCGAGCGGCTCAAGACGCTCTTCGGCGCCGAGCACGTCAACGTCCAGCCCCACTCCGGCAGCCAGGCCAATGCCGCGGTCTACCTCGCCGCGATCCAGCCCGGCGACACGGTGCTGGCCTTCGACCTGGCCCATGGCGGCCACCTCACACACGGCATGAAGCTCAACGCGTCGGGCATCCTCTACCGGTTCGTGCACTACGGCGTGCGGCGCGAGGACCACCTCATCGATTTCGACCAGGTGGCGGCACTCGCCCGGGAGCACCGGCCGAAGCTCATCGTCGCGGGAGCGAGCGCCTATCCGCGCGAGATTCCCCACGCCCGCTTCGCGGAGATCGCGCGCGAGGTCGGCGCGAAGCTGATGGTCGACATGGCGCACTACGCGGGCCTCGTCGCCGCCGGCCTGCACGACAACCCGGTCCCGGTCGCCGACTTCGTCACGAGCACGACCCACAAGACGCTCCGCGGACCGCGCGGCGGCATCGCGATGTGCCGCGAGGCCCACGCCAAGGATCTCGACCGCTCCGTCTTCCCGGGCCAGCAGGGAGGACCGCTCATGCAAGTCATCGCCGGGTAGGCGGTGGCCTTCGCCGATGCGCTGCGTCCGGACGTCCAGGCCTACGGACGGCGCGTGCTCGACAACGCCCGAGCGCTCGCCGCGGCGCTGGCCGCGGGCGGCGTGAAGCTCGTGAGCGGCGGCACGGACAACCACCTCATGCTCGTCGACGTGACGCCGCTCTCCATCGGCGGCAAGCTCGCCGAGGCCACGCTCGACCGCTGCGGCATCACGTGCAACAAGAACATGATCCCCTACGACGAGCGCAAGCCGATGGATCCCTCGGGCATCCGCCTCGGCACGCCGGCGCTCACCACCCGCGGCATGGGCACCGACGAGATGCGGGCGATCGCCGCGTGGATCCTCCGCGCCCTGCGGAGCCCCGACGACGCCGGGCTCGTCGAGACGATCCGCCGCGAGGTGGCCGAGCTCGCCGAGCAGTTCCCCGTGCCGGCGGCCAGGTGCGACGCCGTGACGTCGGTGGCCGGATGAGATCGCCCGGTCACGCCCCGCACGGCGGACGTCCCGCGGGCGGCGGACGGGGGTCGGTGCGGATCGGCCTCGTGCAGTCCGCGTGCACCTCGTCGCGCACGGACAACGTCACCCAGGCGCTCGCCGGCATCGCCGAGGCGGCCGCCGGCGGCGCGCAGGTCGTCTGCCTGCAGGAGCTCTTCGCCGGCGAGTATCCCTGCCAGGCCGAGGATCACGGCAGGTTCGCAGACGCCGAGGAGGTGCCGGGGCCGCTCACCGCCGTGCTCGCGGAGGCCGCCCGCAGCCACGGCGTCGTCCTCGTCGGCAGCCTCTTCGAGCGACGCGACCACGGGCTCTTCCACAATACGGCGGTCATCCTCGATGCCGACGGCTCGCTCGCAGGCGTGTACCGCAAGATGCACATCCCGGACGACCCGCACTACTACGAGAAGTTCTACTTCGCGCCGGGCGACACGGGCTTCATGAGCGTCGCCACCAGCCGGCTGGCGGTCGGGCCGCTGGTGTGCTGGGATCAGTGGTACCCGGAGGCTGCTCGGCTCACCGCCATGGCCGGCGCCGAAACGCTCTTCTACCCGACGGCGATCGGCTGGCTCGACGGCGAGGAATCGCTCCATCGCGAGCAGTACGAGTCCTGGGACACGATGCTCCGGAGCCATGCGATCGCCAACGGCGTGTTCGTGGTGGCGGTCAATCGCACGGGCCGCGAGGGGCCGCTGCGGTTCTGGGGAGCGAGCGTCGTCTACGCGCCCAACGGGGAGTGCCTCGTCAAGACGCCTCACGATGCACCCGCGACCGTCGTCTGCGAGTGCGACCTCGGGCGGATCGAGTGGTCGCGCACCCGGTGGCCGTTCTTCCGCGACCGGCGGATCGACGCGTACGCCGACCTGCTCAAGCGCTGGAGTTCGTGAGGGCCCAGCAGCTCGCCGGCCACCATGCCCCCCCTGCCCCCCACACCGGCCGACCTCGGCTACCGGCTCCCGGCCGAGTGGGAGCCGCACCTCGCGACCTTTCTCGCGTGGCCGCATCGCCGCGCGACCTGGCTCGGTGATTTCGCCGAGGTGCCGCCGGTGTTCGCGACGATCGCGCGGGTGATCGCGGCGCACGAGCCGGTGCGGATTCTCGCCGCGGGAGAGCCGCTGGCCGCGGCGCGGCGCGGGCAGCGGC
>JBJTBO010000504.1:0-2131 GCA_046091445.1 Planctomycetaceae bacterium
GCGTTTGGGTGCGTGCCGGGGACGGGGCGGTGGGCGACGTGACGGGCCAGACGGTGGAGCGGCTGATGAGGCTCTCCGCCGACGGTGCTCGGGGACGGTTCGATCCGCTCAAGGCGAGCAAGCCGGGGCTTTCGGGGTTTCGGGGCTGGCTCTACCGCGTGGTGGCGAATCAGGCGGCCACGTGGGCCCGGAACGAGCGTGGCGGGCGTCGTATCCGGATCATTCCGGAGAGTGCGCTGGGCACCGGAGCGGAATGGAACGACATGCCCGGAGACAGCGACCGTGCGTCGGTCCTGAAGACCGCCGTGGCGAAGGTCGACGTGCGCGACCTGGAATTGGTCGACATCATGAACGAGTGCTTGGCGGCACTGCCGGAGGAGAGGTATCGCACGGTGCTGTGGCTGCACAACTGGGAGGGATTGTCGGAGCGCACGATCGCCCGTCAGTTGGGCACCTCGGTATCGGACGTCCACCGTACGCTCGTCAGGGCCCGCAGGCTGCTCGAAGGCTCGCTGCGTCGCAGGGGCATCGACGAATCATGGTGCTTCGAGGCAGCCTGAGGTCCGCGGGGTGATCTCGATACGGGGCAGACACAGCGTCCGAGGATGGCAGGTGCTCGATGGCGGGAGGTGTGCGAGATCGGATCCAGGTGGTCGTCGGCGACATCACGACGCTCGACGTCGATGCCATCGTCAATGCCGCAAACGAGTCGCTGACCGGAGGGTCGGGCGTCGACCATGCGATCCACGTTGCTGCCGGCCCGGGACTGCTCGACGAGTGTCGGAGGCTCGGCGGGTGTCCGACGGGAGAGGCACGGATCACCGGCGGGCACCTGCTCAAGGCACGGCGGGTGATTCACGCGGTCGGGCCGGAGTATCGCGGCGGTGGCTACGCGGAAGCGGCGTTGCTCGCGTCGTGTTACCGCTCCGCGCTGCGCCTGGCGAGCGACGAAGGGCTCGAGACCATCGCGTTTCCGTGCATCTCGACCGGGATGTTTCTCTACCCACGGAAGAAGGCATGTGCCATCGCGATCTCGACCGTCGTGGAGTGGCTCGCCACGCATGACCGGCCAAATGGCGTGACGTTTTGCTGCCTCACGGACGAGGATGCCAACCCAGACCTGGCCCGACTGAGTCGCTGACACGCGGGCGAGACCTTGCCAAAACCTCGCCAACGATTTGGCTGGGTTTCGGGCGGCAGGGGGACCACGCATCACCGCGGGCGACGGGGCCGGTATTCCACGGAGGTGCCGCACGCCGTGGCAGCGGAGCGGCAGTAGCCCTCGTCGATGTCGATGCCGATGCCCCGGGCGCCGACACGGGAGGCCGCAGTGATGCCGTTGACGCCACAGAAAGGATCGAGCACGAGCGAGCCCCGGCCGCAGCCGGCGAGGCGCAGGCAGCGTTCGGCGAGCTCCACTGGGAAGGCGGCCGGGTGGCTGCCGCGGTCCGAGGCCATCCGCACCGTGGGATGTGGGATGAACCAGGCATCTCCCGGGCAGTGCACACCGCTCGTGCCGCCATGCCGGGCGCGTGTCCAGGTGTCGGTATGTGGCACGCCCACGGCACCACGGTCGAGCTGCGCACGGCCATCGGTGGAGAAATGCAGAATGTGCTCCCACGTGCGGTTGAGATGGCGGGTGCCGGCGATCGGGCGGTAATGACCCCGGGACCGCCCTTCGACGGCGATCGACTTCACCCAGGCGATCTGGTTCTGCAGTTCGAAGTGCGCGGTAGCCGCCCGTGCGATGTCGAACGCCGCCCAGGGCCGGCGTGGCGCGTGGCCGGCGACGAGGAACAGAGATCCTGTGGGCTTGAGCACCCGCCGCATCTCCCGGAAGACGTCGTCGAGCCAGGCGGTGAATTCCATCGCCGGACGATCATCGTCGTACGTTCGATAGCGCACGTTCACGTTGTAGGGTGGGCTCGTGCAGATGACGTCGACCGAGGCGGCGTCGATCAGGGTTCGCATGAGCGACAGACAGTCCCCGCACCAGATCCGCACGCTCCCCCGGCGTCGCCTGGCTGCAGGTGGGGCCACCGGGATGGCGGCGAGGGTTTCACGGATCGCGTCGGAGATGCTCCGCTCGGGCGCCAGCGTCCGCAGCTGCACCACGCGGTCACGCTGGTCC
>JBJTBO010000505.1:0-6103 GCA_046091445.1 Planctomycetaceae bacterium
GAGCACCCGAGCCGCCTACAACCAGACGACCGGGAGTCTCCGGAAGCATCTGGGCGGCGGCACCCCGCTCACCACCATCGGCGGCGAGCAGGCTGACATCTGGAAAAAGGCGATCGTCGACGAGGGGCTCAGCCCGGCGACTGTGGCCAAGCGGGTCTACGTCGCCCGTGCGATTTTCAGGAAGGCGGTGAGGTGGGGAATGATCGCCTCTCATCCGTTCGAGGAACTGGCCGCTGGATCGCAGCAGAACCCAAACCGTTCGTTTTACGTGTCGGCGGAGGTGATCGCTGCGGTGCTGGAGCGATGCCCCGGGGTGTTCTGGCGGCTCGTGATCGCCCTCGGTCGCCATGCCGGACTGCGGATACCTTCGGAGGTCGCGGCGCTCACGTGGGACGACATCGCGTGGGACACCGGCCGCCTCACCGTCCGGTCACCGAAGACCGCGAGGCATGATGGCCACGCGGTCCGCCTCGTGCCGATCTGCCCGGAACTCCGCTTGATTCTCGCCGAGGCGTACGAGCAGGCGGCCGACGGCGAAAAACTGGTTTTGCCGAGGGCACTCACGGGGGCGTCCAACCTGCGGACGACGTTCACGAAGATCATCACCCGTGCCGGATTCAAGCCGTGGCCGCGCCTGTTTCAGAATCTCCGGGCCTCCTGTGCGACCGACTGGGTTGAGCGATACCCCAACCACGTCGTCGCGAAATGGCTCGGCCACTCTCCGATGATCGCCGCCACGCACTACTTGCAGGCCCGCGAGCGTCATTTCGAGGACGTCGTGACCGGCGGTGGCACCGCGAAGGGCCATCAAAATGGCCAAAAACAGGCCCCGGCACCGGCCGAGGATTGTGTGCACATTTGTGTGCAGTCGGAAGCCGCCGCGACCCGCAGCGAATCGCATGAATCGCAACAACTCGGCCAAAAACGCCAAAAGATGCGAAACACTGCGAAACGCTGCGAGCCGAGGAAAACCGCATTTATGGGCGATATAGGACTCGAACCTATGACCCCCAGCTTGTCGAGCTGGTGCTCTAACCAACTGAGCTAATCGCCCGGGTCTCGCAGCCTTGAAGTCTCGCGCGGGATCGGAGCGCAGTCAAGCCACCGCGTGCACGACGGCCCGCCGCACGCGGCTTGCCCCTCCCGCATGAAGGCAGATACGCTCCGGGCGATTCGTCGCACATTCCCTGTGACGCTCGCCCTGTCGTCCCACATCGACCACGTCGACCACGCCAGCCATGCCCACCGTTCGCCTCCCCGACGGCTCCACCCTCGATCTGCCCGCGCCATCCCGCGTGGCCGACTGCGTCGCGCGCGACACGGGCAGCGCACCGAAGCGACGTGGGGCGCCGATCGCCGCGCTCCTCGACGGGAAGGTCGTGGGCCTCGACGCGACGCTGCCGGCCGAGGGCACCGCCGCCGTCGAGCCGCTCTTCGCGGGCGACCCGCGGGCGCTCGGTGTGATGCGGCACTCGGCGGCGCACGTCATGGCCCGCGCGGTGATGCGGCTCTTCGAGGGGGTCGAGCTCGCCTTCGGTCCCACCGTGGGCGAGGGCTTCTACTACGACATGCGGGCCAGCCGGCCGATCACCGACGACGACCTGCCCGCCATCGAGGCGGAGATGCGACGGATCATCGCGGCCGACGAGGCCTTCGAGCGGGTCGAGGTGCCGCGCGACGAGGCCGTCGCGATCGTCCGTGACCTCGTGCAGCCGCTCAAGGTCGAGCACATCCAGACGGGCCTCGCCGAACATCCCACCCTCTCCCTCTACCGCCAGGGTGAGTTCGTCGACCTCTGCCGGGGCCCGCACGTGCCCAGCCCCGGCTGCATCGGCGCCTTCAAGCTCACGAACATCGCCGGCGCCTACTGGAAGGGGGACGCGAACAACGCCCAGCTCCAACGGCTCTACGGCACCGCCTGGTTCACCCAGGAGGATCTCGACGCGCACCTCGCGGCGTTGGAGGAGGCGCGGCGCCGCGACCACCGCGTGCTCGGCAAGCAGCTCGACCTCTTCACGACGAGTCCGCTCGTCGGTTCGGGCCTCGTGCTCTGGATGCCCCGGGGGGCCACGCTGCGGGCCACGCTCGAGTCGTTCGTGCGCGAGGAGCTCGCCGCCCGCGGCTACGAACCGGTGTACACGCCTCACATCGGCAAGGTCGATCTCTACAAGATCTCGGGCCACTACCCCTACTACGCCGACAGCCAGTTCAAGCCGATCGTCATGGCCGACGACGAGCAGTACCTGCTCAAGCCCATGAACTGCCCCCACCACACGCTCATCTACAAGGCGCGGCCGCGATCGTATCGCGAGCTGCCCCTGCGGCTGGCCGAGTTCGGGACCGTCTACCGCTACGAGCAGTCGGGGGAGCTCGGCGGGATGACCCGCGTCCGCGGATTCACGCAGGACGACGCGCACATCTTCTGCACGCCCGAGCAGGTGGAGCAGGAGGTCGAGGGCTGCATCGGCTTCACGCTCGAGGTGCTGGAGAAGCTCGCCTTCGAGAACTTCCGCGTGCGGCTCGGCTTCCGTGATCCCGCGAGCGACAAGTACGTCGGCCCGCCGGAGCGCTGGGACGAGGCGGAGGCGGCGATCGAGCGCGTGGCGCGGCGCATGAATCTCCCGGGGTGCGAGCCCGAGCCGGGCGAGGCGGCCTTCTACGGCCCGAAGATCGACTGCGTGATCAACGATTCGCTCGGCCGCGAGTGGCAGCTCGGCACCGTGCAGCTCGACTACAACCTGCCGAGCGGCGAGCGGTTCGACCTCGAATACATCGGGGCCGACAACGCGAAGCACCGGCCGGTCATGATCCACCGCGCCCCGCTCGGGAGCATGGAGCGGTTCGTCGGCGTGCTCATCGAGCACTTCGCCGGCGCGTTTCCGCTGTGGCTCGCGCCGGAGCAGGTGCGGGTGATCCCGGTGAGCGAAAAGAGCGCCGCGTATGCGCAGGCCGTGAAGGCGCGGCTCGAGGCCGCCGGCCTCCGGACGGGCCTCGACGCGGCGGCGGAGAAGCTCGGCGCCAAGATCCGCACCGCCCAGCTCGACCTCATTCCCATGATGGTGGTCTGCGGGCCCCGGGACGAGGCGGCCGGCACCGTGAGCCTGCGCGACCGCGTCGACGGCGACCTCGGGGCCATGAGCCTCGAGGCGGCGATCGAGCGGCTCCGTGACGAAAACGCCCGCCGCGCCGTCCGCCACAAGCCGAAGCCGCTCGCCGCCGCCGCCGGCACCGCGGGTGGCGGCGACGAGTATTGAGTCCGCGACCCCTGCTTGCCCCGAGCTTCCCCGCATGCGTACGATCGATGACGGGGCACGTGAGGCATGAATGCCATGGGTTCGGCAATCGCGGCAACGGAGCGCCTGAGACGCCGCCGGAGGAGTGTTCCCCGACCGCTCGGTGCGGAACATCTCGAGCCGCGCCGTCTGCTCACGGTCGTGCTCACGCCATACGAGCAGCTGCTCCTGGAGCTGATCAATCGTGCCCGTGGCGCGCCGCAGGCGGAGGCCGAGCGGTACGGAATCGACCTCAACGAGGGGCTCGCGGCCGGCACGATCTCCACCGCGCCCAAGCAGCCGCTCGCGCCCCACGCGATCCTCGTCGATGCAGCCGGACGGCATGCTCAGGACATGCTCGACCGCGACTACTTCGAGCACGACACGCCGGAGGGACGCAGCCCGACCGGCCGCGCCGCCGCCCTGGGCTACGGCGGTGGCGTCGGCGAGAACATCGCGTGGGGCGGCAGCACGGGTGCGATCGACGAGGTCGCCCACACGCTCGAGCGACACGAGGGACTGTTCCTCAGCAGCGGGCACCGTCGCAACCTGCTCCGTGCCGACTACCGCGAGATCGGCCCCGGCGTCCGCTTCGGCGAGTTCACGACCAACGGCGATACGTTCAACGCGAGCATGGTCGTGGAGAACTTCGGCATCGGCACACGCGCCTATCTGACGGGCGTCGCCTTCACCGACACCGTCGCCCCTGACCGCTTCTACACGGTGGGCGAGGGTCTCGCCGACATCGTCGTGAGGGCGACCTCGGCGGCCGGCACGGCCTTCTCGACGACGACCGGCCCGAGCGGCGGCTACGCGCTGCCGCTCGCCGGCGGCACCTACAGCGTCGTGTTTTCCCGCGGCACGGAATCGACCGAAGCCACGCAGGTCTCGATCAGCGGCGGCCGGAACGTGAAGCTCGATTTCGATGGCGCGTTCGGCACGCAGCCCCCAGACCCGGCGGATCCTTCCGATCCGCCGCCGGAGGCCGCGTTCGTCGTGGAATCGATCATGTCCCCCGCGCCGGCCGCCTACCGCGCAGGATCGACGATCACCATCGTCCTGACGGTCTCGAGTCCCGCCTCCGTCACAGGCAGGCCCACCCTGCCGCTCGTCGTCGGGAACCGCACCGTCCAGGCTCCACTGACCGGCGGCAGCGGCACGACCGGCCTCGAGTTCACCTATCGGGTGGGCCGCGCGATCTCGGCGGCGGAGGTGCGGCTCGGCACGGCGATCCGCTTCACCGGCCGGGCCGGCATCACGGCGGCCGACGGCACGCCCCTCGCGACCGCTTTGCCCGAAGGCATCGCGAATGCCCCGCTCGAAGGCGTGTCGATCGATACCGCACCACCACGCGCAGCCGGACCGGTCGGCCTCCCGGCACCTCGCCTCTATGTCGCCGGGGAGGCGCTGCGGTTCAGCGTGACGTTCGACGAGGCGGTGAACGTCGGCGGCACCCCGTTCCTCTCGCTCTCCGTCGCACCCGGCTCGGCGGGCCTGCGGCGGGCGACGTACGTCTCATCGAGCGATGATGCACGCACGCTCACGTTCGAGTACGTCGTGCAGGCGACCGACGGATCCGCGTCGCCCCGGCAACTGCGGCTCTGGAGGACGATCGGTGGCGGCACCCTCGCCGACCCCGCCGGCAACGCGGCGACACGGCGTGTCACGCCGCCGCTCACACCGGGGATCCGCATCGGCACGATCGCCTGAGCGGGACCGTTGCCCGGGCAGGAACTCTGCACGGGTCCCCATGCACCGCCCCTCCGGGTTCGCATGCCACGCTTCGCCCTCCTCGAGCACACCGGCCATCCCGAAGACCCCGCCGGGCGGCACTACGACCTGCTCCTCGAGGACCCCAGCCTGCCGACTGGACCGGCGTGCCACACCTGGCGGCTCGATGCGATCCCCGTCGTCGGCGGTCCGGAGGTGACGACGCGGGAACTTCCGCCCCATCGGCTCGAGTGGCTCGATCGGGTCGAGGGCCCAGTGTCGGGCAACCGGGGCTTCGCCCGCAGGATCGATGCCGGAGCGTACGAACCCGTCACCGGATTCGACGACGCGCAGTCCGCCCTCGTCGTCGCTGTTCGCGGAGGCGTTCTCGTGGGTCGCCTGCGCCTCGAGCGCGGCGCCACGGGCCGGGCCCGACTCGACGCCGGCCCGGTGGTGCCGTAGGCCTCCCGACTCCTCGCGACGGGCGGCGTGTCTCCGCGTCGTATGATGTGGGCTTCCCCGGAGGAGCCCACCATGAAGCCCCGCGAAGTGCTCGCGATGTGCCGCGAGAAGGAGGTCAAGGCGGTCGACCTGCGATTCGCCGATTTCTTCGGAGCGTGGCAGCACTTCACGATCCCGGTCGGCAAGCTCGAGGAGGACACGTTCGAGGACGGCCTCGGCTTCGACGGGTCGAGCATCCGTGGCTGGCAGGCCATCAACGAGAGCGACATGCTCGTGGTGCCCGCTCCCGGAACCGCCTTCGTCGATCCCTTCGCCGTACTGCCGACGCTCGTGATGATCGGCACCGTCCAGGATCCGATCACCCGTGAGGACTACTCGCGGGATCCGCGGAACGTGGCCCGCAAGGCCGTCAACTACCTGGTCAGCACCGGCATCGCCGACACCTGCTTCATCGGGCCCGAGGCCGAGTTCTTCATCTTCGACGACGTGCGGTTCGACCAGAACGCGCACGAAGGCTTCTATCACCTCGATTCGATCGAGGCGGAGTGGAATCGCGGCCGCACCGAAGCGCCCAACCTCGGGCACAAGCTGCGGCACAAGGAGGGATACTTCCCGTGCCCGCCGTCCGACCAGCTGATGGATCTGCGGAACGAGATGAT
>JBJTBO010000506.1:0-6084 GCA_046091445.1 Planctomycetaceae bacterium
GCCCCGGTGCGGGACGAGCGTCTCGCGGTGGTCCCGGGCGACTTCGAGTACCATACGGGCGACGCCTGCCGGGGCTGGCGGTGTCAGGACGATCCGGGGGCCGGCCCGGGCGCCGACACGAGCGTCGTCCACGGCGGCCGCACGAGCCTGCGTGTCGAGAACCGGCCCGGCGTGTGGGGCGAGGGAGGCGGCCGGCTCTGGATGGACGACCTCGTGATCGACGAGGCGCCGCTCGTCAACGTCGTCCGGCGGCCGGGCTGCCCGCTCGTCGTCCGGTGCGACGACGGGCGCAAGCTCGAGGAGGGCGTTCACTTTCGTCCCGTGCGCGACGAGCGGATGCACGAGCTGGCGGACCGGGGCGACTTCGAGGTGTACCACGACCCGCCCGTGATCGAGCTCCTGCCCGCTGCGGCACTCGCTGACGGGGCGATCGTGCGGGCCAGTTTTCATCATGCCGTCTCGATCTACGGCGGACAGGTGGCCGCCTCGCTCTCCGAGCCGGAGGTCTTCGCGTGGTTCGAGCACCAGGTCGAAGGCGTGGCACGGATCCTCGCGCCGCGTCGCTGGTTCCTGAGCCACGACGAGATCCGCGTCGCCAACTGGTCCGCACCGGAGATCGCGGCCGGCCGCACCGCCGGCGACGTCCTCGCGGCCAACGTCGCGAGGTGCGCGGGAATCGTGCGGGCACGGCAGCCGGAGGCCGGGCTCTGCGTCTGGAGCGACATGTTCGACCCCCACCACAACGCGCGCGACGCCTTCTACCTCGTCAACGGCACGCTCGCGGGGTCGTGGGAGGGGTCCGGCGGCACCCGACCGGTGGCCGCGGAGGCCCGGCGCGTCACCGCACCGCGAGCATGCGTTCGAGCGCCGTCACGGCCCAGCGCGCCGTCTCGTCGTCCACGCGGATGACGTTCACCGGCCGGCCCCGCTCGAGGTGCTCGAGGCTCCAGCAGAGGTGGGCCAGGTCGATGCGGTACATCGTGGCGCACATGCAGATCGTGGGGGAGAGGAAGCGGATCGTCTGCTCCGGATGCTGGCGCTCGAGCCGCTTGACAAGGTGGAGCTCGGTGCCGATCGCCCACGTCGTGCCCGGCGGCGCCGCCTCCACCTGCCGGATGATGAAGCTCGTCGATCCCGCGAGGTCGGCCTTGTCGACCACCTCCATCGCACACTCGGGATGCACGAGCACCTTCACGCCCGGGAGGTTGGCCCGCATCGCGTCGACATGCTCCGGCCGGAACATCGCGTGCACGCTGCAGTGACCCTGCCACAGGATCACGCGGCTCGCCGCGAGGTGCTCGGGCGTGTTGCCGCCGAGTGCCGGCCCCGCCCCGGAGAGCGCGTGCGGATTCCACACGCACATCGCGTCGAGCGGGATGCCCATGCCGCGGGCGGTGTTGCGGCCGAGGTGCTGGTCGGGAAAGAAGAGCACCCGCTTCGTGCGGGCGAAGGCCCATTCGAGCACCGCCCGGGCGTTGCTCGACGTGCAGACGCTCCCGCCGTGACGGCCGCAGAACGCCTTCAGGCTCGCCGCCGAGTTGATGTAGGTCACGGGCGTGATGTCGGCGGTGTCGACGACCGTGCCGAGGTCGGCCCATGCGTCCTCGACCTGGTCGATCGCCGCCATGTCGGCCATGGAGCACCCGGCGGCCATGTCGGGCAGCACGACGGTGACGCGACGGCCGTCACGGGCGGCCACCTTCTCCGGGCGGTTGGCGAGGATGTCGGCCGTCTCCGCCATGAAGTGCACGCCGCAGAAGGCGATCGCCTCGCAGTCGGACCGCTCGGCCGCCGACCTCGACAGCTGGTAACTGTCCCCCTGCAGATCGGCGTGGGCGATCACGCCGTCCTGCTGGTAGTGGTGCCCCAGGATGACCAGCCTCGGCCCCATCCTCCGGCGCACCGCGTCGATCCGCTCCGCGAGCAGGGCGTCGTCGAGCCCTCGATAGGCGGGGAACGGGGCGGCGCGGTCCGGCTGGGCGACGGCGGTCGACATGATCGTGGAAGTATACGGCCGTGCGACGCCCGTCGTGCCGCCGTGATGCACCCCTCCCACCGCGATATACTGCCGGGCACGCGGGTCGCGGCCCGAACGCGCGGGGCACCGAGCACCGCCCAAAACGAGGCCGACGCGGCTCGACAGGACTCCCATCGGAAGGACGGCGAACGGGTCATGGCGCGAAAAGTGGTGAATCGCAAGGAACTGCGGGCGCAGGCGGACGCGGCCGAGGCGGCCGCGAAGTCGTAGAAGGAGAAGCCCGCGAAGGCGAAGCCCGCCCAGGAGGAGCCCGCCAAGGAGAAGCCGGCGAAGGGGAAGAAGCCCAAGGCGGAGAAGGCTCCGAAGGCGGAGAAGGCTCCGAAGCCGGCCGCCAAAAAGCCGAGCCGCAAGAAGGTGGTGAAGGACGTCCGCATGAAGGCCTACTGGGGCGTGTTCAACCAGACGATGAAGCGCCTCGCGATGTTCGAGTATGCCGACAAGCGGGCTGCCCAGAAGAAGGCGTCGGAACTGGGGGGCAACCACTTCGTCCAGCTCGTCAAGGAGGCGATCGTCGAGGCCTGAGGCCGGCGGCGCCGTCGCCGCGGAAGGGTGCCCGTCCGTCCGGCGACGTGCCTGGCGGAAGCGGAACGAGCGAGAGGTTCATGCGCGAGGTTCCCATGCGAACGATCGGCGTGGTGGTGATCGCACTCCTGCTCGGCGGCGTGCTGTCCGGGTGCAGCGGCGGTACGAAGGCCCCCCGCGGCAAGCGGGCTGCGGGCGACGCGGAGGCATCGCTCGACCTGCCGGCGATCGATCCGCTGACGACGATCACGGTGGACGACGGGCGCATCAGCGTCTCGTCGCCCGAGGGCTGGAGCCGGGCACCGCGGTCGAACGACTGCCTCGTGCGGTACATGCCCGGCTCGAAGGGCGGGTTTCCGACCATCAGCGTGATCGGCACCGACGCACCGCGCGACATGTCCGTCATCTCGGAGGAGGGCCACGAGGCGTTCGTGGAGGCGGTGGCGGAGGACCTCGAGCGCACGTACGTCCACAAGGGCAAGAGCACGCTGCTCCGCAAGGCGAAGGCCGTCACGGTGGGCCCGCACCTCGCGGTGGCCTGGATGGCTCCCGGCCGGGCGACGGTCGACGGGATGAAGCAGACCATCGAACGCGACTGTGTGGCCCTCGTCATCGACGGCCGGATGTACACGGTCGAGGCGCGGGCGCCGAAGGGAAAGCTCGACGCGGCGGGGAAGGCCGCAGCCCGGGCGGTGGCCGCCAACCTCGCGCCCGCGAAAACGGAGGCCGCGGCGATCCCGTCGGATGCCGCGCCGGCCGATGCGCCCGCTGCCGATGCGCCCGCCCCGAAGGAAGCCGCTCCCGCGGCCGACGCGGCGCCGGCGGACGGAGCGAAGCCCGCCGACGACGCCTGAGGCACGTCTGGCGAGGCGGACGCACGTCACCTCACAGCCCGCAGGATGCCCGCAGGATGCCCGGCCGCACGGCGGACACTCCGTCCGTCAGGCTTTCGGTCAGGCCCAGGGGTTCTGCCACTCGCCCCATGCGGCGAGGTACTTCTCGAGCCCCGGGCACTCCCCGGCCCGCTCCTCGATCCAGCCCCTGGCCTCGTCGATGAGCACCTGCTCCCGCTTCAGGTCGATGTCACCGGCCACCACGCGAGACCGCAGGAAGACGAAGTAGGTGGCGAGCCCGTCCCCGCGGCAGTCGGCGTGGATGTCGGCGGCCCTCCCGGCGGCCCACAGGTCCTGCACCATGTGGCCGGCGACGTCGGTCTTCCCCGGCTTGCCGATGAGGTTGGCCGCGAGCGACAGGCCGCCGTTGAATCGCGAGGCGCCGCTGTTGGTGATCCACTCGTGCAGATCGAGATGGGCCGCCGTGTTGTAGCGATACCTCGGCTGGTCGAAGTTCCGCGCGTCCTCCGCGAACCAGTCCGGAATCTGGATGCCGTAGCGGAAGGCGCAGAGCTCGAGGAGCGGCAGGTCGAAGCCGCGGCCGTTGAAGCTCACGAGCCGCGGCCGGCCGTAGTGGCGCCAGCCCTCCCAGAACCGCCGCGTGATCTCGTGGGGACGGCTGTGCTCCTCGTCGAGCGACGTGAGGTCGATGAGCCGCAGGTCCTTCCCCACGCGGGCGACGACGAGCGAGATCGGCAGCTGGAACGTGTAGGGGATGAAGTCCTTGCCGGTCTCGGCCTGCAGCTCGCCGCGGTAGCGCGCGATCGCCGTCTCGGGCGGGAGATTCTCGCCCGGGTAACGCAATCGCGACACGAGCGGCCCGTCGGCGACGCTCTCGATGTCGAAGACGAGGTAGCGGGTGTCGTGGGCGGCCATGGGGGTCTCAGCGGCGGGCCAGCGGGTGCTTCAGCGGCAGCCACGCCCCGTCGGCGTTGCTCGAGGCCACCGACTGCTCGATGAAGTACATCCCCTCGACGCCGTCGCGCACGTTGGGGTAGATCGTGTCCACCCGCTCGAACGATCCGCCCGTGAGGGCGGCCGCCATGGCGTCGAAACCGGCGCGGTAGACGTTGGCGAAGGCCTCGAAGAACGCCTCCGGATGCCCCGACGGCAGGCGGCAGGCGGCCCGGCCCGCGTCGTTCGTGAAGGGCGCGTTCGGATCCCGCGTGTAGAGGAAGTGCGGCTTGCCGTTGTGCCGCACGAGCATCTGGTTGGGCTCCTCCTGCCGCCACTCGAGGCTGCCGAGCGTGCCGTCGATCTGGATGCGCAGGTCGTTCTCACGGCCATGGCTGATCTGCGACGCCGTGACGGTGCCGAGGGCGCCGTTCGCGTACCGGATCACGGCGTGGCCGTAATCGTCGAGCGGACGGTCCGGCACGAAGACCTTGAGATGGGCGCTGATCGCGTCGGGGAGCAGACCGGTCATCGAGCGGCCAAGGTTGTAGGCATGTGTGCCGATGTCGCCGAAGCAGCCCGCGGCACCGCTCCGCGCCGGGTCGGTGCGCCACGCCGCCTGCTTCTGCCCCTCGCTCTCGAGGCGGGTGCGCAGCCAGCCCTGGATGTATTCGGCCCGGACCGCCTGGATCTCGCCGAGTTCGCCGCCGAGGATCATCTCGCGGGCCTGCCGCACGAGCGGGTACCCGGTGTAGTTGTGCGTCACGACGAACACCGACCGCGAGGCGTCCACGAGTCGAGCGAGCTCCTCCGCCTCGGCGAGCGTCAGCGTCAGCGGCTTGTCGCAGACCACGTGGAACCCCGCCGCGAGCGCCGCCTTCGCCACGGGGAAGTGCATGTGGTTCGGCGTGGCGATCGACACGAAATCGATCCGCTCTCCCTCCGGCAGCCATCGCTCCCGCTCGAACATCTCGGTGGAGGAGCCGTACGCCCGACCCGCGGGCACGTCGTAGTCGGCCGCACTCGCCTTCGAGCGGGCCGCGTCGCTGGAAAACGCGCCCGCCACGAGCGTCGCCCGGTTGTCGAGCACGGCCGCCGTGACGTGCACGCGGCCGATGAACGACCCCTGGCCGCCTCCGACGATCCCCATCCGCAGCTTCCGCCCGAGCGGTCCGTTGGTCGCCATCCTCGCCTCCCCTTTCGCGGTGCGCCGGGTGGATCTGCCGGCACGTGCCTGCCGAATCGGTGGCCCGGCGTCGCGGACCCGTCGGGCGCGGAATCTAGCACACGCCCCCATGCCGCGGCAGCCGCCCGCTTTTGCCGCCGCCCGCACGCTCACCTACGATGCGGGAATCATGGGATTTCAGGATCGCGGCTACTACCGTGCCGACGGCGGCTTCGGCGGCGACTGGACCGCCGTCAACGCCATCATCATGGCGAACGTCGCCATCTGGCTCGCCAACTTCATCCTCGCCGGCAACCTCCTGCGCGAGATCCTGCCGCTCGAGGTGTCGCTCAACGACGTCTTCTGCCTCACGTCGGACCTGCCGCTTCATCCCTGGAAGGCGTGGCAGCTCCTCACCTACGGATTCCTGCACGACGGCCCGAGCGTCGAGTTTCCGGGGCTCCCCTACTCGCCGCTCCACCTGCTCTTCAACATGCTCACGCTCTGGTTCTTCGGCCGCGAGGTCGAGGGCGTCGTGGGCCGGGCCGAGTTCCTCCGCTTCTATCTCGTGT
>JBJTBO010000507.1:0-6665 GCA_046091445.1 Planctomycetaceae bacterium
TCGTTGCGCTCTGCCTCGACGCCGTGCGGCGAGGCGTGATGCGCCGGAGTTCCGTTTTCACCGGTCCGATCGCGGCGAAAACGGTCTGGTTCCCACGCGGGAGCCCCGCTAGTGTCCGCCGCCTCACGGCCAGCGGCGCCCGACGCATGGATCGCGTCGGGCCAGTCGTGGGGCGAGACGCATGGAGGCGATACGGGCATGACGCGCGCACCCGAACCGCGGACCTGCCGTGACACGGGGCGGTCACGCGTGGTTCCGTCCCGTGGCACCGCGGGTACCGCATTGCCGGCCCGATGTGCCGGCGTGCCCCCCGCGATGCCGCGGCTCGCGGGCCTGACCGCGCTTGTGCTCCTCGTGGCAGCGGGCACGACCGCCACGGCGGCCGGCTACCGCACCGCGAACTTCATCGTCGATGCCCCGACCGACTCGCTGGCACGCCGCATCGGCGACGCAGCCGAACAGTACCGCCACACGCTCGCGGTCGAGTGGCTCGGCAGCCCGCTGCCCCGGTGGAGCAGGCCATGCCCCATCACGGCGCAGGTCGCGCCGCACCTCGGCGCGGGCGGGGCGACGAGCTTCGTGTTCGATCGCGGTGAGGTCTTCAACTGGACGCTGACCATCCAGGGCAGCGAGGAGCGGATCCTCGACTCGGTCCTGCCCCACGAGGTGACGCACACGGTCTTCGCGAGCCACTTCCGGCGGCCGCTGCCCCGCTGGGCCGACGAAGGGGCGTGCACGACCGTCGAGCATCCCGTCGAACGCGCGCGTCAGCATCGTCTCCTCATCGAGTTCCTCACGACGGGCCGGGGCATCGCCTTTCCCGAGATGTTCGCGATGCGGGAGTATCCGGCCGACGTGCTGCCGCTCTATTCGCAGGGCTACTCGCTGGCCCGGTACCTCATCGATCGCGGCGGCCGGCGCAAGTACGTCACGTTCGTCGCCGAGGGGCTCGCCGGCGACAACTGGTCGGCGGCGCTGCGCCGGCACTACGGCGTGCCCGACGTGGCGCAGATGCAGACCGTCTGGCTCGACTGGGTGAAGCAGGGCTGTCCTGCGCCTCCCGCGACGCTCGCGGCGGCGACGCCGCAGGCCGCCGACTGGACCGGTCGGGCGCGGGGCCAGAGCCCCGACGTCGCGGTCGGGGGCGAGACGCCCGTCACGGCGGGCCGACGCTCGATCTATGCGGTCCAGGCCGGCCGCGCCGCCTCGGCGCCGGGCACGGTCCCGATCCGCCGGTAGCCCGCGGCCAGCATTCCGCTCCACGCGTCAGCCCGGTCGCACCCCGGTGATGAGCAGCGTGATGTGATAGAAGACCGGGGCGGCGAAGCACATCGAGTCGATACGGTCGAGGACGCCGCCGTGCCCCACCACGAGCGTGCCGTAGTCCTTGACGCCGCGGTCGCGCTTGATCGCCGACATCGTCATCCCGCCGGCGAAGCCCATCACCCCGACGACGAGCCCGGCGAGCGCCGCCTGCCAGGGCTGGAAGGGGGGCGCCGCCCACCAGAGCGCTGCTGCCAGCAGGGCGGTGCTCGTCGCGCTGCCGAGGAGACCTTCCCACGTCCGGTTCGAGCTCACCGCCGGCGCGACGAGCCGCTGTCCGAGCATCCGGCTCCAGAGGTACTGCATGCAGTCGGCGAACTGCACGAGCAGGATGAGGAAGAAAAGGAGCCGGAAATTCGCGCCACGATCGGCTGTGCCGGCCCCGGCGAGCGGCAGCTGGAGGAGCGCGGGCGCGAACGACAGGCAGTAGACGCAGACGACCAGCCCGGCCTGGATCTTCGCCGTGCGTTCGAGGAACCGCTTGTAGTCCCCTGCGAAGGCCACCCGCGCGAGCACGAACAGCGTCGCGTAGACCGGCAGGAACACGCTGAAGACGTCGTAGCGATTCAGGCCGACGAGCACGTAGTGCAGCGGCGTGAACAGAAAGAAGACCCAGAAGAGCGCGCGGTGGTCCCCCTTGCGTGTGGGCGTCAGCGTGATGAATTCGCGGAGCGCCCAGAACGAGACCAGCCCGAAGAGCACCACCGTCGCCGTCGTGCCGAGCCAGAAGGCGGCCGCGAGCACGGTGCACAGGATCCACCAGCCCCGAAGCCGCAGGTTGAACGTGCGCACGGCGGCCGGATCGAGGCCGCGGTCGGGGTGCCGTCGCAGGTACTGGCCCGCCGCGGTGGCGACCGTGAGGAGCGCGAGCACACTCGTGATGAGGGCGATCGTGCGCGTGTCGTTCATCGGGGCCTCGGCCTCGTGGGCGAGCCGCCCGCCGCGCCGGGCGCGGGCAACCGGACCGGGGGCCGGCCCGTGGGACGCGCGTCGGCGGGGAGCACGGCCGGCACGGTCACTCCTTGAGCGCCAGCACCGCCTGCCGGGCGCGGGCGAGGAAGTCGAGCTTCGGTTCCCCGCGCTCGAGCCAGAGGGGCGGGCCGAAGCTGATGCACGACAGGAGCGGCACGGGGAGGAACTCTCCGCGAGGCAGCACCCGGTTGAGGTTGTCGATGTGCACGGGCACCAGCTCGATGTCGGCGCGTTTCTTCGCCAGATAGTACAGGCCGCTCTTGAACTCGCCGATCTCGCCCGTGACGCTGCGGCTGCCCTCCGGAAACACGATCAGCGAGTGGGTCGTGCCCGCCTCGCGGAGCATCATGTCGACGGGGCTCTGGTGCACCTTGATGTCGGTGCGATCGATGAGGATCGCGTCGAACACCTCCTGCGCGAGCCAGCGACGGACGATGCCACGGGTCCAGTAGTCCTTCGCCGCGACCGGCCGGGTCACCTCCCGCACCGGCTGCGGCAACGACGACCAGACGATGAGCGCGTCGAGGTGGCTCGTGTGGTTCGCGAAGTACACCCGCTGGCAGGTGTCCGGCTGGCTGGCGATCCAGCGGACGCTCGCTCCCGCGAGGAGCCGCGCCACCGCCGCGAGGGACAGGCCGGCCGCCCGGCAGAAGGCGGAGCGGCCCGAGGCCCGCACGACGGGGGTGTCTGGCACTCGGCGGGTCGCGGTGTCGGCCGGGGAAAGCATCACGGGCATCTTCGGCGGCGCCGGGTGGGACGGTCAACGTCCGGAAGTCGCGTCGGGCACGAAGGGATTGTGCCGCCGCTCGTGGCCGATCGTGGTGGTGGGGCCGTGGCCGGGCAGCACGACCGTCTCGTCCGGCAGGCGATACAGGGCGCCGCGGATGCCCGCGGCGAGCGTCGCGGCATCCCCATCGGGAAAGTCGGTGCGTCCGACGCTCTCGTGGAAGAGCACGTCTCCCCCGAACACCGCGGGCGGACGCCCATCCGGCACCACGAAGACGACGTGCCCCGCCGAGTGACCCGGCACGAGCCGCACGACGAGGCGGCAGCCGGCGACCTCGAGGACCTCCCCGTCGTCGAGCAGCCGGTCGGCGGCCGGGCTGACGAGCGACAGGCCGAAGGGGGCCGACAGGTTGCCCACCGGATCGCCGAGCTTCGCCGCGTCTCCACGTCCGATCATGATCGGCACGTCGGGCCACCGTTCTCTCAGGGCCGCGTTGCCGGCGATGTGGTCGGAGTGGCCGTGGGTCACGAGCAGTGCCGCCGGCACGAGGCCGTGGGCGGCGACACAGTCGACGATCGCCTCCGGCTCGAAGCCGGGATCCACGATCGCGCAGTCGGGCGCGCCCTCTCGAAAGAAGACGTAGGTGTTCTGGCCGAAGGGGAGCGATTCGATGCGGACGATCCGCAGGCCGTCGATGGCGTCGAGTTCGTCGATGGTGGCCATCGCACCGTCTCGGCAAGCGGGTGGGGCGGGGGGAACCGGGTTGAAGCGGCGGTTTCAGACCGCCGACTCACAGAGGGTGAGCATGGTTGGCTCGCTCTGAAGGGGCAAGTCGGCCCTGGCAACCGCGGACCGCGCACGTCCGGAACGGCCGCAAACCGGCATGGCGGGGCGGTCGGGCCGCCGTTAGACTCCCGCCCCGCTGCGGCGGACCTCGATTCGATCATTCCCGGAGGGATTCAGGATGCGGTTTCATCAGGCCGCGGGCCTCGTGCTCGCCGTGGCGATCTCGGCGTCGACGGCCATCGCTCTCGCGCAGGGGGCGGGCGCTCCGCCGCAGCTGCCCGGCCTCACGCCCGCCGGCGGCCTGCCCCAGGGCAACGCCAATGCCGCGGACGCGCAGGCGGTGACGGCCGCCACGCACCCGCTCGACCCCGCGCTCGAGCTGGCGCAGAAGGGCCTCGGGAACCTCCGGGCGACCATCCGCGACTACTCCTGCACCGTCGTGAAGCGCGAGCGGATCGACGGACAGCTCAATGACCACGAGTACATGTTCGCGAAGATCCGTCACGAACCCTTCAGCGTCTACCTCTACTTCCTCGCTCCGGAAGGGGTGAAGGGGCAGGAGGTGATCTACGTCGCCGGTCAGAACGACGGCAACATGCTCGCGCACGCCGGCAGCGGTGTCCGGGCGATGGTGGGCACCGTCTCGCTCAAGCCGCAGAGCATGCTCGCGATGCAGGGCAACCGCTACGCGATCACGGAGCTCGGCGTGGAGAATCTCGCGCGGCGACTCGTCGAGGTGGCCGAGCACGACCGGCACTTCGGTGAGTGCGAGGTGAACTTCTTCCCGGGCGCGAAGGTGAACGGCCGCGTCTGCACCTGTGTGCAGGTGGTGCACCCGGTGCCCCGGCGGAACTTCCGCTTCCACCTGGCCCGCGTGTTCATCGACGACGAGTATCTCATCCCGATCCGCTACGAGGCCTACGACTGGCCGCAGGAGGCGGGCGGCGAGCCGGTGCTCATGGAGGAGTACACCTACATGAACGTGAAGCTCAACAACGGCTTCACCGACGCCGACTTCGACCCGCGGAACACCGCCTACAAGTTCGGCGCCAAGTAGCCGACGGTCGCCGCCTCCGCCCGTCCGCATGTGGCGCACGCCCCCAGGCGTGCGAAAGGACGCTGTCGAACGGGTCCCTTGTGGCGCACGCCTCCAGGCGTGCGAAAGGACGTCGTCGAACCGGTCCCACGTGGCGCACGCCTCCAGGCGTGCGAACCCGGGAGTAAGGGCGAGCAGGCCCAACTCCAAGGAGTCGGCGTCGATGCGCAACGGCTTGTCACCGGGCACGCATGACCGCATTCGCACGCTGGAAAGCGTACGCCACGAAGGGAGAGGCGGGAACGGTTGCACGAGCGCGTCGGGCCGGACAGGTGCTGAAGCGTCCATTCGCACGCTGGAAAGCGTACGCCACGAAGGGAGAGGCGGGGACGGTTGCACGAGCGCGTCGGGCCGGACAGGTGCTGAAGCGTCCATTCGCACGCTGGAAAGCGTCCGCCACGCTTGGACAGGGACTGGCTCGTGCCTGTCCCCTTCGCCTTCACGCCCTGTGGGCTGCGGGTGAAGCCCGCATTCAGGGTCGCATCGGCACGAGACCGGGCCAGGCTGCGGCGAGGCGCTCGACCGGCGGGATATCGAGCCGCGTCCCGGGCAGCAGGGCGACGCGCGGGTCGAGCGTGCGGTTCCACGCGTAGAGCGCCCGGTAGAGTCGGCCGTCACCGTAGGCCCGCTCGGCGAGGGTCCACCACGAGTCACCGCTGACGACGAGGTGGCTTCCCTCCACCGGTGCGACCGGCATCGGTACCGATCGGTCGGGTGTGGATACGAGGCCCGCGTCGGCCGCGCCGAATCGATCGACCGCCCCAGGGTCTCCGAAGCGGCTGAATCGTCCTGCGGGATCCGCTGACGCGGGAGGCGACTGTGGTGCGAGCTCGGCCTCCTCGACCGCCGGGATCACGGCGGAAGGGATGATCGCTGCGTCGGGATCATCGCCCCGTGCCGCGAACCGCGAGGGCGTTGCCGTCTCCGGTGTGTCGAGCATGTCGACACCCGCAGCCGGCTGCACGAAGGGATCTCGGTTCATGGGCAGTGCGTTCGCCCCGGCGAGGTCGTCCGGTGCCGGCGCGGGGAATCGCGATGCCTCGGGATCTCGATCCACGGCGATGTCGGCGAACCGTTCGGCGGGCGGGTCGGAGGGGATCGCCGCGGCCTGGTTCGCGGGCGGGATCGCCGTCACGACAAGCGGCGGAGCCGCCGTGAAGTCCCAGGGTCGGGCGGCTGGCGCGGGCGGGGGTACGAGCGCCTGACGCACGGGAAACGCAACGTCGCCGTGGACATCAGGGCCGGCACCTGCCGGTGGGCGCGGCACGAGGAGCTTGAGCGACAGCACGCCGACGAAGAGTCCCGCAAGCAGGCCGAGATGGCCGAGCAGGATCCTGGTCTCACGTCCCATGGGCGTTTCGGTGGCGGTGGGCACGACGGCTCGATCGGGGCCGGAGTGTGACCGCCACCACGCTCCAGTGCCAGATCGGTCGGGCTGCGAGCCGCGTCACGACCCGCCGTGCGACCCGGCAATCTGGGCGACCCGCATCTTGGCTGAGCGACTGCGGGGATTGCGGGCGACCTCCTCGGCGGAGGCCTCGAGCGGCGAACGCGTGAGCCGTTCCCAGACCTGAGCACAGCGAAACGCCTCCTTGACGAGCCGGTCCTCCAGCGAATGGAACGCGATCACGGCGAGGCGGCCGCCCGGGGCCAGGCGTGTCGGAATCCGCTCGAGCGCGATCCGGAGCGACTTGAGCTCCTGGTTCACGGCGATCCGCAGCGCCTGGAACGTGCGGGTGGCGGGATGGATGCGGGGTGGAG
>JBJTBO010000508.1:0-5986 GCA_046091445.1 Planctomycetaceae bacterium
GCAGCGCGGGCACCAGCCGCCCGCCGACGTAGCCCGTGGCACCGGTCACGAGCACGGGCTCGCCAGCATCGAGCGACGACGTGGCCGGTTCGTTCTGCGGGACGAGCATGGATGACGCGCGATGGCCTCACGCCGCGCGTGACCCAAGCCCGACGTCGCGCATGGTTCCGTCACCGACTCCCGCATGGACCAGAAAAGCGGGCGACCGGACTCGAACCGGCGACATCCAGCTTGGGAAGCTAGCGCTCTACCAACTGAGCTACGCCCGCGATGGGCCACAGTCTAACGGCGCGCGGAGCGGGTCACCGAAAAGCGTGTCCCAGACGCCCCCGTCGCCGGGGAGTCGACACGACTCCTTTGGTTTCCGAGACCGGCACGGCTTCGACGCACGCGGCGGCGTAGAATCGGTTCTCATCGCCAGGCGGTGGGGCCCGCGGCCCAGGCGATGCCGACGACGTCCGATGGGCGAACGGCCCGGAGGTTTCCCGTGGGGGCCCGGATGCAGAGGCACATGGCAGACGAGATTTCCACGATCGAGCCCGCCGCACCGGCCGCCGGGGCGGCACGCGGATGGTTTCCTTCGCCGGTCCGGCTTCTCTTCGCCACGGGGGCGGCGGTCGCGCTCGTGGGGCTCGGCGCCGTGCCGCTCCTTCTGTCCGACGCGGGGAGGCTGTCGCGACTCGTGGCGGCGGCGGTGCCGGGGCTGGATGCCGACGTCACCATCGGCAAGGCACGGGTCGGGTGGCTGGGGCCGCTGATCCTCGAGGACGTGCGCGTCGTCCCCAGAAACGGTGCCGTCGAGCCGCTCCGAATCGCCCGCATCGAGGGGAGTCATGGCCTCCTGGCGATGCTGCTCTCATGGGGCGACGTGGGGCGCATGCGGCTCGTCGGCGTCGAGGGACACCTCGCGTTCGACGAGCAGCGGCGTTCGAACCTGGTCGATCTCGTCGTGCCGCGGGAGAACGCCGGCGCGTCACCCGCAGCCGGGCCGAGGCGCTCGGCGGTGCGCGTGCGGCTGGAGGCGGACGATGCCGTGCTGCGGATCACGGGCCCGTGGACGGCCGAACCCTGGGTCAGCGAGCCGATCCGGCTCCGGGCACGGCTGGCTCACAATGATGACGCCACCACGAGCGCGTGGACGATCGAACCGGTGGACGTGTTCACCGACGCGCGAATGGAGCCGGGCGTCGCGCAGGGTGTGCTGGCGTACGTCGCCCCGGTGCTCGCCGACTCGACGCGCACGGCAGGCCGGTTCTCGCTCCGAATCGACGGCGCGACGTTCCCGGTGGGGGACCCGGGCGGCGCGACGCTGGCCGGGAAGCTCGCGATGCACGAGGTGGTGCTCGGACCGGGACCGCTGGTGGTGGGCGTGTTCGCGGCCCTGCCCGGACGGCTTCCCGCACCGCCCACGGTGCGCATCGCCGACGAGTCACACGTCACCTTCCGCCTCGAGAACCAGCGCATGTGGCACGACGGCCTCGAATTCGGCGTGCCGCTCGCGAAGCCGGGGCAGCGGCTCGACGTGACATCGCGGGGCTGGGTGAGTCTGCGCGACGGGGCCATGGACCTCACGCTCAGCCTGCCGAGTCCGGCAGCCCTGCCACAGGATCGGCCGCTCATCGCGGCCCTTGCCGGCAAGACGATCTCTGTCGGCATTGGGGGCGAGCTGGGGAAGCCGCGGGTCAACTTCGACGGATCGATCCGGGCAACGGCCGGGGAGTTCGTCGCCGATCTTCTGGATCGGCTGCGAGCCGATGCGGCGGGTGGATCCGGGCCCCGCGCGCCGGGTGCGCCGCGACCGTTCCCCGCCCCGCGCCCGCCGACCGGTTCGCGCGAGGATCCCCAGGCGGAAGCCCCCGCTGGACGAGAGGCCGCGACCCCGGGCGCAGCGGCACCCACGGCTCAGCCAAACCCCAACGGGCCCCAAGCGGGAGACGTGATCGACCTGGTCGGTGGGGTGCTCGACGAGGTTGCCCGTCGCCGGGCGGAACGTCGGGCGGCCGCAGCAACCGGTGAAGGGGCGACCGAGCCCGCCCGTCCAGGAGGACTCCTCCGAGGCAGGTCCCGGAAACTGGTCCCGGTCCCGACGCCACCCGCGGCGACGCCCGAGCCTCCCGCCGAGTGATCGCGACACTCGCCGCGTGAACGGCCGAGCCGGCTCTTGCTTGGGCCAGCGGAGGGAACGGCGGGCCATGAAAAAAGCCGGGCCTCCCGAAGGAGACCCGGCTCGTTTCGCAGCATCGATGCCTGACCTCACGCGTGCCGCCACTGGCGGCGTGCGTCGATCAGGTGGCCTTCGGAGCGGCCGGTGCCTCGGGGGCAGCCGGAGCAGCCGGAGCGGCGGGAGCGGCCTCGGTCGGCACGGCCTGCTCGACCGCACCCTCCGAGATGACGGTCTCACCACCGCAAGCACCACCGGCGCAGCCGCCTTCCACCACGACCTCACCGCCACCGTGGCAGCCACGGCGATGACGAGCAAACAGGCCGCCGTGGCAACGCTCACGCTCGCCGTGGCAGCGGTGCAGGCGGGCGAGAAGACCGCCATGACAACGACCATGGCAGCCGTGACCGGCCACCGCACCCGAATCACCGCCGACGAGCGCGATGCCGACGAGCGCGAAGAACATCGCGAACGCAAAGCCGAGGAAACGCTTCATTACTGACCTCCGGTTGAAAACACGAGACGCGACGTGCGCCCGACGGCCGTCACGAGTGGAACCCCGATCCGGGACGGCCACCGGACCGCAGCAGAAAACGGATAGCGATGGCACACCCCACCCGGGCTCCAGCCGAGCCGCTTCAAGCCCCGTCAGCACGCATGGCAGACGGACGGGGCCTTGTACGGATCAGAAAGAGTTTGCGGGTGGGGCAAACCAGGATGCTAGGCTAGCACCGGGATGCCCGCTGTCAAGAAAAGTGGGCAATCTGGCAAAGATGTGCCGCACGAACGATCCGTTTTTCTTCGCAGCGCGGGCGCCTGTTGGCTGAATTCAGGCGTTCCCGGTCATGCCGCTCCCGGCCGGTGCCGTGAGCCTTCAGCGTGGTTTCGGCTGCGGCTGGGACGGCTGGCCCTGGGCGGTCCGCGGCTGAGAAGGTGCCCCGGCCGCCTTCGCCGCCCGCTTTTGCAGTTCGGTCGCTACCAGCTGCTGCTTGGCCAGCATGTCCTCGGGATCCTCGAAGTCGAGCAGGAGCGGCGGGAGGTCGTCGAAGACCTTCATCGCCATGCCCACGATCCGCCACCCCTCCGGATCGAGCCGGGTGACCCAGATCACGTTGTCCGTCGACTTGAACCCGTCGGCATCGACGTCGGTCCAGATGGTGGCGACGTGCACGACGTCCCCCGCTTCACCGACCACTTCGCATGCCCGGACCGAGTACGTGGCGTTGTCGTTGACCGGCGGCGCGACGGAAATACCGAGCTCCTTGGTTTTGGCCCGGGCCACCTGCGTGAGGAGACCTCGTGCCGTCGCGTCGTCACCCCGCTTGATCGCGTCGAGGAACGCCACGACCGTCGCCTGGGCAGGTCCCGTCACGGCAGGGTCGCCCGCCGCCTCGACCCGGCCGGCGAACACCGTGCCGACGCCGATCAGTGCCAGGCCCGCGACGATCCCCGTTCGACCACGGCGGCTCGTCACCGTGGCCGCGGCGCTCGCCACCGCTTCGCACACGTTTCGCAGTATCATGAGGGTGTCCGCTCCTTCGACGGGAATGCCCGCGCCATCCAACATGGGCGCCGGCAGGACTCGGTGAGTGGCGGAGGGTGACGGGGCCACGTTCGCGGGTCAAGATGGAATCGTCCGTCATTTCGGCCTGAAATCGGACCCGATGAGTCGAAAGGGAGCGATCATGAAACGTCGCGCGAAAGGCTCGGACGAGCCGCGTCCTCCACACCCCCATCAGGCCGTCGCGCGGCCTGCACGTCCTCCACGCCGCTTCCCCGGCGTCAAAGGCTTCGCCGTCGTCGTCTGCGTGGTGATGGCTGCAGCCGCGACGGTCGTGACCGAGGCCCAGACCCTGCGCCGCGGTGCCACGCAGGTCCGTCGCGCGACCCCGCCGAAGGGGCCGTGGGACCGGTCCGTCGAAGGCACGTTCTTCCCCGACGCTTTCACGACGCTCGACGGGCCGCGGCCCGACTTCACCGCCCGCCCGAGTGGTGGCGGCTCCACGGGAGGATCGTCCGGGGGCTCGGATGGCCAGACGGCGCCACAGGGGGGCGGGTTTCGCTGGTCGGGGCTGGTCTCGGAGGACACGCTCACCGACGAGATCAAGAACATGAAGGACGTCGTCATCGAGGCATGCGCCACGCCCTCGGCCTTCAAGGGTGGCGGCTACAACAAGGCTCGGAAGGGATTCAGCGCGATCGCGCTCGCCTTCGCGGTCGTCGCCGATTACGACGGTGACGTCCGCTGGAAGAAGGATGCCGTGACGGCACGCGACCTGTTCGCGCGGGCGGGGTTCAACTGCAAGGTCGGCACCGACCAGTCGTTCGCGGAGGCCAAGGCCCGCATCGACGATCTCAATCGCATGCTGCAGGGCAGCTCGCCCGAGAGCCGGCCGGAACGCGAAGAGGAGTTCGCGTGGAGCCAGGTGGCGGGCCGTCCGGCGCTCATGAGTCGCCTCGAGGAGGCGCAGGCCGCCCTGCGTCCGGCCGCCGCGTCGGCGGCCGACTTCAAGCGCAACATGGAGGCCGCGCTCCATGCCGCCGAGGTCGTGGCCATGATCGGCGAGATCATCCAGCGGCGCGACTACGAGTACCACGACGACCAGACCTACGTCGGGTACTCGTCGGAGATGCGCGATGCGGCGGCCGCCCTGCGGCAGGCGTGCAACGACGGCAACTACGAGGCGGCGCGGGAGGCGGCCGGCCGCATCGAGAAGTCGTGCAACGCGTGCCACGGCGACTACCGCGGCTGATCCGAGCGCGGCCCAGGATCGCCGCGAATCACCGGTCGAGCACCGCGCGGTCAGGTGCGGAAGCGGCTCGAGCGGCACGAGTTCCGCCAGTCCGGCCTCCACCATCTCGCGGCCGGACCCGTAGCGGTGGGCGCGGATCCAGGCGTTGATGCGGTCCGCCTCGCGGCCGAACAGGTCGCAGAGGAACACGTCCATGTCTCGCTCGAGGTCGCCGAAGTGCCGGGACCACTCCGCAGCCTCGCGCAGCCCGATGTGCTCCTCGCTTTGCCACTTCATCGGATGGAAGAGGAACACGCTGTAGGCGGTCACCAGCCGGCGGGCGCACGCCGCGAAGGGCCAGAGCGCGGCCGACGAGCATTCCCCGGTCACGACGGCGGTCGCGCTGATGCCCCGCAGCCGCAGGAGGGCGGTGAGCGACATCGCGCAGTACGGGCTGCCTCCGGGCGAGTCGAAGTAGATCGTGCAGGTGCCGCCGGGTTCGACGCCGAGCAGGCGGTCGGTGAGGTCGGCCTCGTGATCGGTCAGGTCGCCGACGATCGCGATCTCGAGGGGTCCCTCCTCGCGATCGTCGTCGCCGGACGGTCCGGCGCCACGGCGGCTGCGGGACGGAGGGTCGTCGCGTCGGGCCATCGGTACCTCGGGAAGCGCTGCCGACCGCACGCCCGGACCGGTGCCGGGCACGTCGTGAAGCAACGAGCGTGAGAGCCTAAGATGGGCGCGGCGTCGCGACAAGCCGCGGACCGGCCTTTCCGCCCGTCGACGCCACGTCCACGACACGTACGAGGAGGATCGCCGGCATGGGAATCGAGGCCCGCTGTCCGAACGGGCACGATGTTCGCGTGAAGGATCGCTTCGCCGGCAAGAAGGCGTACTGTCCGGAGTGCGGCGCGACGTTTCGGGTGCCGCTGCCGAAATCGATCTCGTCTGATGCACATGCGACCACGCCGCCGGAACTGCCCGTCGCGACGATCGTGTCGCTCGACGGCGACTACTCGGCCAGCCTGCCACGAGCCACGGCGCTCGGCACGCTCGAGGCCGCGGCCCCCGTCGCGTCGACGGAGGCGCCGGCGGC
>JBJTBO010000509.1:0-6603 GCA_046091445.1 Planctomycetaceae bacterium
ACATGCGACCACGCCGCCGGAACTGCCCGTCGCGACGATCGTGTCGCTCGACGGCGACTACTCGGCCAGCCTGCCACGAGCCACGGCGCTCGGCACGCTCGAGGCCGCGGCCCCCGTCGCGTCGACGGAGGCGCCGGCGGCACGGTCGAGATGAACATCGATCGCTGGTACGGACAGTTCACGCAGCCGGACGGCAGCGCGACCAAGGACCACGCGACCACGAAGGCGGTCAAGATCGCCGGCTGCCAGGTGACGATCGTGGACGTCGCCGGCACCTACAAGGACATGCCGGGAGGCCCGTTCGCGGGCGGACAGACCATCCAGCGGCCCGGGTACCGCATGCTCGCCGCCATCGTCGAATCGCAGGGGGGGAACTACTTCCTCAAGTTCTACGGACCGGCGGCCACCGTCGCGGCCCATGCCGACGGCTTCATGAAGATGCTGGAGGGCATGGTCGCCAAGGGCAACTGACGCCTGACGCACCGATCGATGAAGGTCCACGCATTCCTCGAGCACCACGGCATCGCGGGAAACCCGTTCGCCGAGGAGGATGCGCAGAACGACACGGTCTTCAAGCGCACGTGCCTCGAGACGACGTTCCACCCCGCATGGGACAAGATCTACGGCGATCCGGCCGATCCGAGCACGGCGATCGTGTTCGGCGAGAAGGGGGCGGGGAAGACGGCGCTCAAGCTGCAGATGGTCAGGCAGTTCGAGCGGCATGCGTCCGAGCACCCCGACGCCGCGACCTTCGTCGTGCTCTACGACGACTTCAACCCGTTTCTTGACCGGTTCGTCAGCCGTCTCGGAGCGCACCGCCCCGTCGACCGGCTGCTCGCCCGCTGGAAGCTCTGGGACCACATCGACGCCATCTTGTCGCTGGCGGTTACCCAGCTCGTCACCAGGCTCCTCGAGGGCAAGGGGCCGCGGCCTCCGCTCACCCAGCCGCAGGCGCGCGATCTCGCCCTCCTGGCCGCCTGCTACGACCAGTCGACCGCGGAGTCGTTCCCGTCACGGTGGCGGCGGCTGCGCGGCCGCATCGGGCATCATGGGTGGATGGCGCTGCTCGCTCCCGCGCTCGCGATCGGTGCCACGCTCGGGTTCTCCGGCGCGCTCGCCTGGGGCGCGATGAGCGGCTCGCTCGGATGGACGAGGCAGTGGTGGCCGTGGCTGCTCCTCGCCGCCGCGTGGCTGCCCGCCGCTGTGCGTCGGGCCCGCGCGACCTGGCGCGCCTGGCGGATCGTCCGCGGCATGCGCTCGGGCAACCGCACCGTCGCCCAGCTCGCCCGGGCGCTCGTGCGGTTCCCGGAGGTCGATCTCGCCGGCCAGCCGCTGCCGGCGTGCGCGCGCCGCGACGACCGGGACGAGCTGCTCGCGAAGTTCCAGGGCGTGCTCGCCGCCCTGGGCCACACCGGCATGGTGGTGATCGTGGACCGGCTCGACGAGCCGCATCTCATCAACGGCTCGGCCGACCGGATGCGGCTCGTGCTCTGGCCCCTGCTCGACAACAAGTTCCTCAAGTCGCCGGGACTCGGTTTCAAGCTGCTGCTTCCGCTCGAGCTCTACCGCTTCATCGAGCGGGAGGACGAGTCGTTCAACCAGCGCGCGCGGCTCGACAAGCAGAACCTCGTGCCATCGCTCGAATGGTCCGGCGAGACGCTCTACGACATCGCCTCGATGCGGGTGAAGGCCGCGAGCGTGGGTGATCCGCCCGCCACGCTGGCCGACCTCTTCGACGACACGGTGGATCAGCGTCGGCTGATCGAAGGCCTGCGCGGCCTGCGGGTGCCGCGGCAGCTCTTCAAATTCCTCTACCGTCTGCTCGTCGCGCACTGCCACGCCCACACCGACGAGGCGCCGTCGTTCCGCATCCCCGTGGAGCGCTTCGAGCGCGAGCTCGCCCTGTTTCGCCGCGACCAGGAGGCGTTCGACCGCGGCCTCGCACCTCGGTAGCGATCGGCGGACCCTGCCGGCGCCTCCCCCCGCCGCCGCGCGGGAGCGGCAGGACCACCCGGCCCCCCCGTCGCGGACGATGGCATCCGATCTGCACACGATCGTCGTGGGGCGTGAGGCGATGGGCTGCCGCTTCGAGGTCGCCTTCAATGCCGGCGAGCATGCCGACGCCACGGAGCTCGGCATCGACGCGCTCGACGTGGTAGACGCGATCGAGGACCGGCTCACCGTCTACCGCGACACGAGCGAGCTCGCCCACCTCACCGCCGCCGCCGCCTCCGGATGGCAGACGGTGTCGGAGGATCTCTTCACGCTGCTCGCACGATCCCGCGAGCTCCACGACGCCACGCTCGGTGCCTACGACATCGCCGCCGGATCGCTCGTGCGCACCTGGGGCTTCCTGCGCCGGCAGGGGCGCACGCCCGACGACGACGTGCTGGCCGCCGCCCGCGCGGCGTCGGGCATGCACCTGGTGGAGCTCGACGCGGCGGGCCGCCGCGTGCGGTTCATGCGGCGCGGCGTCGAGATCAATCCCGGCGCGATCGGAAAGGGCTGGGCGATCGATGCCGCGATGGCCCGACTGAGGGAGGCCGGCGTGAAGAGCGCGCTCGTGCACGGCGGCCAGAGCAGCGTGCGCGCCGCCGGGATCCAGGGGCCCGCGACCCCGGGCCGACAGGGCTGGCGCGTCGGTCTCGCGCACCCGCTGCGACCGGGCCGCCGCCTCGCCACCTTCACCCTCGTCGATCGCGCGCTCGGCACGAGCGGCTCGGGCACGCAGTTCTTCATCGATCGCGGACGGAGGCTCGGCCACATCCTCGATCCGCGCACCGGCAGACCGGCGGAGGGCGTGCACTGTGCCACGGTCGTCGCCCCCTCCGCGGCCGACGCGGACGCCCTGGCCACGGCGCTCTACGTCCTCGGCCGGGACGGCCTCGCCCGGATCGCGCCGCACGGTGGTCCGATCGGTGCGGTGCTCGTCGTGCCGGACGACGGGGCCGGCGTGCGGGTCGTCACGGCGAACCTCCCGCGCGGCATGATCGACCTGGAGAACGCCGTGGGCGTGACGGTCGAGGACACCACGACCACGCCGGTGGACGCGCCCGCGCCGTCGTGATTCAGGCGGTTTCGCCGCGTGGACTGCGCTGCGGTCGGCGTGACGGTACACTCCACGGCCCGGAGTTTTCGGTCCCGATCCCGCCGTCGCGCGCCGCATCATGTTCGACTGGTTCGAGCGGGGTTCCTATCTCGGGATCATCCTGTTCCTCACGCTGACCGGCCTCGGGCTGCCCATCCCCGAGGAGGTGCCCATCGTCGCCGCGGGCGTGGCCAGCCGCGCGCAGGCGCTCAAGTGGTACTACGCGCTGCCGGCGTGCCTCGTCGGGGCCCTGCTCGGCGACAGCCTCATGTACTTCATCGGGCGATTTTTCGGCGCCCGCGTCCTCCGCGAGCATCCATGGTGGTCGGGCTTCCTCACCCCGGAGCGCGAGCGCACGATCGAGCAGCTCATCCAGAAGCACGGCATCAAGGCCTTCTTCGTCGCCCGCTTTCTCGTGGGGCTGCGGAGCCCCTTCTACCTGACCGCGGGCATCCTGCGGGTGAACTACCGCTGGTTTCTCTTCGCCGACTTCATCTGCGCCTCCATCGTCATCGGCGGCTTCTTCGGGCTCGCGTACCTCTTCGGGGACCGGATCACGGTGCTCATCCAGAAGGCGGAACGGGGCCTCACGGCCTTCGTGCTCATCGCCGTCGCGGTGGCGATCGCCGTCATCGCCTTTTTCTCCTTTCGCCAGCGGCGGATCCGGATGCTCGACCAGAATCCGGAGTCGCTCTTCGAGAACCGGGAGATCCTGCTCGGTCCGGCCGCCGACCGGATCGCCGACGCGGTGGCGCTCGGCGACGTGACGCGTCGCGACCACGAACGCCCGAAGCCGCCACCCCGCGAGGAGTGAGGCACCCGCCGGGCGTCCCCTTCAGCGGACCTCGGTGCCGAACACCCTCGGCTGCCCGGTCGCCTCGAGCACGGCCAGCCAGAGGTCGCCGTCCGGAGCGACCTCGTTGCGGTGGCTGACGGCGAGCGGCATCGGGATGTGGACGAAGCGACCGTGCCAGCGGCCCACCACGCACTCCGTCCGGCCGGCGAGCGCCGCATGCACGGCATTCTGCGCGAGCCGCAGGCAGTAGACGCTGTCGTAGGGATTGGCGGCGACGCTGCGGATGTTGTAGCTCGGGTCGATGTACTTGAGGCTGATCTCCTGCCCGGCCGCCGCGAAGTGCCGCGCGATCCGGTCCTTCAGGAACAGCCCGATGTCGTCGAGCTTGACGTTGCCCGAGGCGTCACGGGCGTCGCGGCCGTCGCCGCACAGGTCCTGTCCGGCACCCTCGGCGACCACGATGACGGCGTGCCCCCGCAGCCTCACCCGCTCGAGCAGATGATCGAGCAGTCCGCCCGGCCCGTCGAGCGCGAATGGCACCTCGGGGATGAGCACGTAGTTGGCGTCCGGCTCAGCCAGCGCCGCATAGCAGGCGATGAAGCCCGAGTGCCGGCCCATGAGCCTGACGAGTCCGACCCCGTTGGGAGACGCCTTCGCCTCCACGTGCGCCGCCCGGATCGATCGGGTCGCCTCGCCGAAGGCCGTCTGGAAGCCGAACGACTGGTCGACGTAGGGGATGTCGTTGTCGATCGTCTTCGGCACCCCCACGACGGCGATCGCGAGCCCGCGCTCGGCGATCACGCGGGCGATGTCCATCGCACCGCGAAGCGTGCCGTCCCCGCCGATGACGAAGAGGATGCGGATGTTCATCCGCTCGAGGCAGTCGACGATTTCGCCCGGATCCTGCCCGCCGCGCGACGTTCCGAGCACCGTGCCGCCCCCCTCGTCGATCTCCGTGACGATGTCCGGAGTGAGGTCGAGCACGTCGTGGCCGTACTTCGGGATGAAGCCCTGGAAGCCGTTGCGGAACCCGTGGATCTTCTGCACCCCGTAGTGGAACGAGAGTTCCATCACGATGCCGCGGATGACGTCGTTGATGCCCGGGCAGAGACCGCCGCAGGTGACGATGCCGACGCGGAGTTTCGCCGGCTCGAAGAAGATCTTGCGCCGCGGACCCGCGGGCTCGAAGCCCGGCAGCTGGTCCGGGGACAGCCCGGTGGCGGTGACGAGCCCGACGGTGTCGTGGAAGAGCACGCGATCGTCCTCGGCGACGTAGTGGACGGTCGTGCGACGTGACTCGACGAGCGACTTGAGCGGCGAGTCGATGCGGCAGGGGCCGAGCGACTTCACGGCCAGGGCGGCGGCATCCATGGGCACGCGTTCCCGGAAAGGCGGGGCGGGAGGGGCAGGGCCGACGAGGGGAAGGGCCGAGTCGCCGCTGTCTACCGCGCTCGCCGGGGGGCTCCCAGATGTCGCGCGCACGCCGCAGGAGAAGCGTCGCGGCGCCTGACCACGGCGGCCGTTCGACTTACCGCGGGCCTCGCCACCTGCGACAGACCCGCCGCGGGGCGACCGTGACGTTCCCTCGCGGCCCGCGACCTGCCGACGCCCTCCCGGCGTGCGCGCGGGCCCTCGACCCGCGCCGCGCGATCCGCATGCGAGTGCTCACGCCACCCATCTCCGTCGCGCTCGTGCTCGCCGCCTTTGGACTGCGGGCCGGCGAACCCACGCCCCGCAGTGCGCTCGACGTGACGGCGCTGCCGCCCGTCGACGACGCCACGGCGCTCGCTTCCGGCAGCCTCCCACCGCTGCGACCGCGCGACGGTGCCCACGCCGATGACCGGGTCGCGCTGCTGCCCCCCGTCGAGTTCAACCTCGAGCAGGACGCGTTCGCTACGGAGCCCGCACCGGGTCCGGGCCTCGGGGCCGGACCGCCACGCCGCCGCTTCGAGTCGCCGTACGGGTCGGCCGCGCCGGTCTCGCTCGGTGCGGTCTGGGCTCCCGCCACCGACGTCGTGCGTCAGGGACCGAGTCTCGCGATGAACGCGCAGTTCGCCCGCGTGGCGATGCCGCTCGTGCCACCGTCCGAGGGACGACCGCTCTGGATCGGGGTCGGCCGATTCGGGCGGCTCGAGCTCGCGACCGACGCGGTCCTGCCGGACTCGGGCCGGCCGATCCCCGACCAGCTGTGGCTCATCGAGACGGGCGTCACGCACGTGCGTCCCCGGGACGACGGATCGACGCTCGGAGGCACGTTCCTCTTCGGATCGGCGAGCGACCGCCCCTATGCCGCCGGTCGTGACCTGACGCTCGTCGCGGTCGCCTTCCTGCAGACTCCCGCCGCCAACGACCGTGACGAGTGGAGCTTCAGCGCCTTCTACTCACCCACGTCGCAGCTGCCCTATCCGCTGCCCGGCGTGGCGTACGTGTGGCGGCCGGACGCCACGCTCGAGGCCCGCATCGGGGTGCCGCCCGCGATCGAGTGGCGGCCCGACGACGACTGGACCGTGTCGGTGAACTGGTTTCCGCTGGTGAACCTCAACGCGACCGTGCGCCGCCGCCTCGACGAGTCGTTCTCACTCGTCGCCTTCTACCGCACCGACACGCAGATCTATTTTCTCGCCGACCGGGCAAGCAACGATGAGCGCTTCTTCGTCTTCGATCAGCGGGCGGCCTGCGGGCTGGAGCGGTCGCTCGGCAGAGGGCTCACGCTCGAATT
>JBJTBO010000510.1:0-3153 GCA_046091445.1 Planctomycetaceae bacterium
GCCGCGCCGCACGCTCTCGGGCTCGGCGGCGAACTCGACGAACGACTCGGCGACGACCAGCGGCACGATCTTCGACGACACCCGCACCTGACCGTCGCCGTGCCAGCCCTGCTCGCCACGATCCTTGGTGCAGGCGGTGACAACGAGCGGCACCGGCCCCAGCGGCGCCGACTGCTCGGCCGAGAGCTGCAGCACGCCCCGTGTCTCCCCCGGTCCGAGCACCACCTGCGGCGGCACGCCGATGCCGGCGGGCTTCCAATCGCACTGGAAACCGACCGGTTCGTCGAATCCATCGCGGCGCACCAGCCGCACCGGAATCGCGAGCTCACCCCCGCGGACGATCGGAGCGGGCGGCGGATCGATCTCGATCGAGAAGGGGGGCGTGTCGACGACGGCGAGCATGAAGCGGTCGAGCCGCACGGTCTTCCACGCGTCGCCGCCCGGCTTGTTGTTGAAGGGGAGGTTCTGCTGCATCCCGCTGCCGAGCGTGACCGCCGGATCGAGCGGCTTCACCACCAGCGAAAACACCGCGCCCGCGAGCGGTGCGTCGGGCGCCGTCTCGAACTGGATCGGCCACTTCCCGACGCCGGCGGGCACCCGGTTGGGCAGCAGCGTCACTCCCGGCGGGAGTCCTTCCGCCACGATCTCCGTCTCACCCTTGAAGGTGTTCCCCTGGCAGGGCATGAGGTTGATGTTCACGGTCCATCGGTCGCCCCGCGGGATGGCGAAGCTCGCCCACTTCGGCGCCTCCCACCAATAGAGCGTCCACGGCAGCACGAGCTGGATGGCATCCCGCGCCGGCTCGACCTCGATCCGGTACACGGCCGTGGGACTCCCCGCGCCGCCCAGGTCGGTCATCGCGATCACGTGCTCGCCATCGACCTTCGGCTCCCAGATCACCGATGGATCGATCGCCTCGGGCAGCACCGAGCCGTTGTAGGCGGAGATGCCGAACGTGTCGCGATCCTCGCGGTCGGCGGAGTATTTCACGATCGGAGGCGTGGCGGTCTGGCCGTCCGCCGAGGGCGACATGATCTCGAGTCGCGGCTGCAGCGGCGACCCGATCGCTCCGGCGAACACCCGCACGCGGTAGCGATCTCCCTTGGTCACCGTCACGCGAAATCGATCGACGTCGCCCGGCTCCGCGATGACGCCGTTGAGCGCGGCCGGCAGGGCGGCCACGGCCGTGTCGCCGGCGGCGTCCTCGAGGACGTTCGGCATCGCGCTCGAGCGCAGGAGGAACGGCGTGGGCCAGTCGGCGACGTGGCCGAACGTGCCCGGCTCCGCGGGTGTGACGACCGTCTCGGTGAACGAGCCGAGGGGATCTCCCCGGAACTCGATCGCCACCGGCTGCCCCGCGGGTCCGCCCGGAGGATAGGCGGCCAGCGGCCGTCGCCAGTCACCGACGTGGACGACGTAGGGCCACGTGTGCCCTGAAAACGTGGACCGCCGCACCTCGACGAACGCGAACGTGCCGGGCGTGCCGTCGGCCGGGGGCGGCAGGCTCTCCGGCAGCCGGATCGACGCGAGCGGATCCTGCACGTGCAGCGGATTGTCGTCGTTGGCCGCGAGCTGCCGTCCGGCCGCGTCCAGGACCCGCAGCTTGAGGTCGTAGCCCGAGTCCTCGCCGTGGCCGTGCGTGAAGTCGCTGATGCGCACGGAGTCGACCTCGACCGTGAGCCGGCCGCCCGGCACGACGGGCACACGGTACACGTCGACGTCGCCGGTGTCGCGGCCGTCGATCTCGGCGCGGATGGTCGTGTTGAGCGACACCGGCGTCGCCGTGGCGATGCCGTCGTTGTCCTTCGTGCCGCGGTCCTTGTCGGCCTCCATGCCGTCGACCACCGGGAAGGGCGTGACGTTGAAGGTGGCGGCCATCGACAGCTGCGTCAGCGACCGGACGCGGAACACATGCTCACCGACGGGGCAGTCGGGGGCGATCTCGAACACGCACGCGAGCTGCGGATGCCAGTGCGCCGCCTTCTCCTTCTCCGCCGGCGGCTCCCCGATCGGCGCGATCGACACCACGCGGATGCCGGGGCGGTAGAAGACGATCTCCTGCGCGTCGCGGAGATACGAGCCCTTGATCGTCACCTCGACCGTCGCACCGCGCTGGCCGATCCGCGGCCGCACCGAGTCGATGGTGTTGAAGTTCCCGCCCCGGGCCGCGCACGCGCTGAGCGCGGCGACCAGGCACGCCACCGCGGCGCGGCCCGCAACGAAACGACGCATCGCGAGGCTCCCGAAAAGACGACGGCGACCGCCCTACGCGAGGATGCCCTTCACGAGGGCACCGTCCTTGATGATCTCGATCGGCCGTGTGCCGAAGGCGACGAGTTCCTTGTCGGCGTCGATGCCGAGCAGGTGGTAGACGGTGTACTGCAGGTGCTCGAGCGGCACGGCGTCCCGCGCCGGCTCGCCGCCGACCGGATCGCTGGCCCCGTGGATCACGCCGCCGGCGATCCCGCCCCCGGCCATGAGCATCGAATAGCAGCGGGCCCAGTGGTCGCGGCCGCTGTTGGAATTGACCTTGGGCGTGCGGCCGAACTCGCTCGTCACCCACACGAGCGTCGTCTCGAGCATGCCACGGCGGGCGAGGTCGGTGACGAGGCCCGCGATCGCGTGATCGAGCGGGGCCATCTGGTCGTCGCAGTTTCGCTTGACGTCGACGTGCGAATCCCAGCCGCCGTAGGTGACCGTCACGAACCGCGAGCCCGCCTCCACCAGCCGGCGGGCGAGGATCAGCCGCTCGGCAAGCCCCTTGGGGTGGAACCTCCCGTCGGGCCCCTTCACGAGGCCGGTCACCTCGCTGCCGTAGAGCTTGAACGAGTCTTCCGGCTCGCCCTCGAAGCCGAAGGCCTGCTGCGCCTGCTCGGAGGTGAGGAGGCCGTAGGCGTTATGATACAAGCCGTCCATCGTGTCGAGCGTGGCCGGATCGGCCTCGAGCCGCCGGATCTTCCGCTGGATCACCTCGCGGGCCTTCTGCCGGCGGTCGAAGCGATCGATCGCGAGGCCGGAGGGCAGCGACAGGTCGCGGACCTTGAAGCCCTTCACGCCCGGATCGGCGTTGAGCTCGAAGGGCCCGTAGGCGCTGCTGAGGAAGCCCGTGCCCCCCACGAAGCCTTCTGCATTGGGGATGGCGATGTAGGGCGG
>JBJTBO010000511.1:0-3437 GCA_046091445.1 Planctomycetaceae bacterium
TTGGCAAGCCTCGCCAGAAACTGTCTCACCTCCTGGTTCGACGTGGCGAGCCGCCGGTCGTCGTCACCAGCCGCGAGCATCCCGTGGAGGGAGCGCAGCTGCTCGATGAGCCCCTGCTGGCTCGCCCCGGCCTGCAGGAACTGCCCCTGCTCGAGCTGGCGGACGACCGCGTCGAGCCGGTCCGACACCTGCCCCTCGCGCGATTCGGCACACACGCGCCGTAGCAACGCCGCCCGCCGCGGATCGGTCGCATCCAAGAGGTCGGCAAGACGGAGGAACGCGCGCTCCAGTTCGCGATACTGCGAGACGAGCTCCTCCTCGCGTGTCGCCAGAGGCTGCGCGGGCGCATCGGCGGCTGGCTGGGCGAGGGCCGCCCCGCAGGCCCAGCCCCAGGCCACGAAGACCGCCGCGGCAGTGCCGAGGCGACCTCGCGAGCCGCAGCGGATCGACGTGCGGTGCATCGACCGATCGACGCGACTCATGGACGCTGTAGAAGCGCGCGGCCGCGACGCTTCTGCTCCTCGAGGGTTTCCGCCCGAATCTGCTCCTGCAGACGGATCACGTCCCGCAGGCGCTCGACCAGCTGGTTGTACGACTCCAGCTCGATCATCCTAGCCAGGATCGCCCGCAGCCGCTCGAGCGCCACGTCGGCCCGTTGCACCACGGCCGACGGCGTCGCGTCACGACACGCCCGCTCGAGATCGGGCAGATCACGGGACGCGACCGCCGCCAGTGGAGCCGCGATCTGTCGAATGAGACGCTCCTCGACCTCGGGCGTCAGCAGGTCGTTCGTCGCGAGTTCCAGGTGGATCGTGCGAAATGCCTCGGCGACGTCGGCGGCCTCGCCGGCGGTGCGGGCTGCGGTCTCGGCACACGCGACCACCGGATCGACGACGAAGGCATCCTCGTCGGGCACCGCCGAAGTCGGGGATGCGAGCCGCTCGCGGGCGTGGGAGAGGTCGTCGATCGCCGACTCGAAGCGCCGTCGCAGGAGGATCTCCCGTGCCTCGAGGAGGGCACGAAGCGCCTCGGGAGTGACGACCTCGAGCGACCAGGTCTCGCCACGCCCTTCCTGGGCCGCGCCGTCGAGCGTGCACCGATCCCGTGCGGTGACGGTGCACGCGAGACGTTCTCCCGGCGTGAGCGCCAGCGGCGCGAGGACCACCTCGTGAGGCGAGTCCGTCGTGAACTCGGCGACGAGCGCGCCCTCACGAACGCCTGGAATCGGCAGCCGCACCGTGTCGTCCGCGCTGCGATCGCGGTCGCCCGGCGGCCCATCCGACTCGATGCCATCGGTCCCCTTCGCGGCCTCCCGCCGCAGCTGCACGGCCGCTTCGGCGAGCGCGTGGTCGTCCCCGATCGTGCCGACCAGGAGCAGCCGACCGGCGCCGGTGATCGCCGCGGGCATGCCGCGCGGCGTCATGGCGACCTGCGGCGGCTCGTCGAGGACGGGGATGACGAGAAACTGGATCGGCTGCCGATTCGAAAGACCGTCGGTGTCGCGAAGGTCGAGTGACACCGCGACATCGCCGTCGAGCGCCGGGATCTCGCCCTCGAGCGTCAGACGGTCGCCGCTGTCGGGGGCGGTCTCCGTCGCGCCGAGCGATGCGAGCACGCGAGACGGGGCGGATGACTCCGGCGCCACGTCGCCCGCGAGAGCCTCGGGGTCCGCGACCATCGCGCCGGCGGTACCCGCGACCGCGGCGTCGCGCGCCGTCAGCACGGCCTCCGCGAGCGGCTTGGTCGACGTGCACGTGATCCGCACGCGCGACCCGCGCGGCACCCGCACGACGCGCGAGGCGGCCGTCGGCCGGAAGCCCGTGCCCAGATAGGCGGGGGGCTCGTACTCGATGGTCAAGCCGGCGAGCGCGGGTGCCTCGGCGACGAGCAGCCGCAGGCCCGTCAGCCTCCCGTCGCCTCCCCGCACCTCGAACTCGAGGTCGCCACCGACCCCCGTGAGGGTGTGCACGAACGTCTGCCCATCCGGCCCGACACCGCCGAGCGTCCCCATCCGACGGGACTGCCAGCCATCCGGAGAGCGCGTTCGCAGTTCGACGAGATCGGGCAGCGGACCATCCGCCCGGACCCGCACGACGATCTCCACGTCGCTGCCGCGCGCGACAAGGCGGCGGCCGTCCTCGAAGCCCTCGATGGCCAGCCGCACCCGACGCGGCCACGGCTCGTCCGAGAGCCGTGTCATCCGCCGGAGCCAGAGCCCGGTCACGTCACCCCGTGTCGCCGCCAGGGCGCCGATCGTCGCGAGGGACGCGACCGCGGCGACGGCCAACGCGGCGAGCCGCCGACCGCGAAACAGCCCCCCCAGCCGGACGCTGCCGGCGAGCGCCGCGGCGGCCGCCGTCGTGCGGGCGGCAAGATCCGGGTCGCAGGGCGCGCCCGTGTCGCCCGCGTCGGGCGGGCGGTCCGCCAGCGAGATCGCGGTGGAGATGCTGTCGCCGAATCGCGCGTCATGCCGCTCCACGACGAGCGCCAGCGAGGCATCCGAGAGCGGCGCACGCAACCGTGCGAGGAGCTTCAACGCGACGATCCAGGCGATCGCACAGGCCGTCAGCGCGAGCGCCGTCAGGCGGACCGCGACGGGAGGCTCGACCCACCAGTCGAAGAGCAGCGTGAGCCAGAAGGCGGCGGCGGCGACCAGGGCGAGCCACGCCAGCGACTCCACCCAGATCCAGAGCCGTGCCCGGCGACGCACGGCCGCCAGCATCCGGCGCACGGGCTCGATCGAGCCGGCGGTCGGAAGTGACGGTGTGGATGCGACGACGCTCATGGATCTTCAGGCGAGCTTGAGAAACCGACGGGCGAGCCACTCGGTGCACAGGAGCCCGACGCCGATCGCGAGAATCGCCGCCTTGAGCCTCCGCTTGAACGACGCGTCCGCGCCGCCGGGCTCGAAGACTCGCCGGGACCTGTCCGGCAGCGTCGCCGCCAACGCCTCGGCGTCATCCGGCGTCCACCGGTCCGCGGCGAGGAAACGCGCCGTGCCGCCGGTCGCCCGCGCGACATCCTCGAGGAGGGCGCGATCGAGTCGCGGGCGCGTCAGCTCGCGATCGGGCAGATGGGCCTGGATGCGCCGGGACAGCCGCTCGGGAACCGGCGCCGCGAGGTCCACATCGACCTGCCAGGTGCCCTCGCGCGCGACGATGAAGCCGCCGCGCAGGACGTCCGCGCGGCCTGGCTCCGGCTCGAGCGCCAGCGTCGTCGTGCCTCCGTCCGGCCGCCGCACCCGACAGACGACGGCACCGGCCCTGCCCGCCGTGCCCTCGGAGAGCACGAGCCGCACCTGCGCCGTCGACCCGACCGGCACGCGGTCCCGGTCCACGAGCAGGCGGCTCGTGCGCGAACCGCGCAGCAGGCGGCCCTGGGCGACATGACGCACGACCTGCGTGGTGAGCCGCTCGTGCAGGCGGGGGTCGACCGCG
>JBJTBO010000512.1:0-10544 GCA_046091445.1 Planctomycetaceae bacterium
CGGGCCGGCCTCGACGGGCTCGCCACCGTGGAGGCCCTCGACGGCTACTCCGAGGATGATCTCGCAGGGCGGATCGAGACCGCCGACGCGATCATGATGTACCACAACCTGTCGCTGACGCGAAGGACGATCGAGCGTCTCGACCACTGCCGCCTGATCGTGCGCTGCGGCGCGGGGATCGACAACGTCGACCATGCGTTCGCCCGCACCCGTGGAATCACGGTGGCCAACGTGCCGGACTACGGCACGGAGGAGGTGGCTGACTCGGCGATCGCGATGATGCTCGCCCTCGTGCGGGGAGTGAACCTCTACAACGTGCGGCTCCGCGACCGTCCCGACCCCTGGATGTACACCGTCGCCGGTCCGATCCATCGCCTCCGAGGCCGCACCTTCGGCGTGGTCGGGCTCGGACGCATCGGCACCGCGGCCGCGCTCCGGGCGAAGGCCCTCGGCATGGAGGTCGCGTTCTACGACCCCTACAAGCCCGATGGCTACGACAAGGCGCTCGGCGTGCGCCGCTGCGAGTCGGCGCGGGATCTCTTCGCCGCCTCCCACGTGCTGAGCCTCCACTCCCCGCTGACCGAGGAGACGCGGCACCTCGTGAATGCCGAGTCGCTCACGTGGCTCCCCCGGGGCGCCTATCTCGTCAACACCGCCCGCGGCGGCATCGTCGACACCACGGCGTTGCCCGACGCGCTCGCGAGCGGCCAGCTCGCCGGCGCCGGCATCGACGTGCTCGTCGGCGAGCCGCCCGCCGCGGACCATCCGCTGCTCGTCGCCTGGCGGGACCCGACCCATCCGGCCTATGAACGGCTCATCGTCAATCCGCACGCTGCGTTCTACTCCGTCGAGGGCCTGCTCGACATGCGCACCAAGGGCACCGACGCGTGCCGCCGAGTGCTCCTGGGAATGCCGCTGCGAAACGTCGTCAACTGATCGCCGGCCACACCGGCTACATCGATGGCACCCGTCCCCGTCCGAGTCGACCGCAGGAATACCATGCGTCTCCACCCACTGCTCGCCACGTTCACGCTGCTCACTGCGTTCACCGCCTCCCGACTGCCGGCCGCCGACGAGCCGCGCGTGCTCCCGCTCTGGGAGGCGGGCGCACCCGGATTCGAAAACCGCCGCGACGAGCCCGAGGTCGTGGAGAAGGGATCGATCACGAACATTCACTTCCCGACACTCACGGTCTTCCTGCCCGAACCCGGCCGGGCGAACGGCGTGGGCATCATCGTCGCGCCGGGGGGCGGCCTCGCGAAGCTCGGCTTCCAGGGGGGCGGTGTCGAGCCCGCGATGTTCCTCGCGGAGCATGGGTTCGCGGCCTTCGTGCTCAAGTACCGGCTGCCCCGGGAACCCGGCGTACCGTACAAGTTCGAGGAGCATTCGCTCCAGGACGGTCAGCGGGCGATGCGGCTGGTGCGTTCGAAGGCCGACGAGTTCGGCATCCGCGCGGACAAGGTCGGGATGCTCGGCTTCTCGGCCGGCGGTGAGGTGGTGTCGATCACGAGTTACCGCCCGGGCGCGGGCGACCCCGCCGCTCCCGACCCGGTCGATCGACTCGATGCCAGGCCCGCGTTCCAGATGCTCGTGTATCCCGGGCCGCTCGGGATCCCGTCGCGGTTGCCGCCCGGCTCGCCGCCCGCCTTCCTGCTCATCGCGGCCGACGACGCCCACACGAGCGTCATCATCAATCTCATGAACCTGTTCCGCGAGTCCGACATCGACTACGAGGCGCACGTCTACGCCCGCGGCGGCCACGGATTCGGCATCGGCAAGGCACAGCGTCGGAGCCTGCAGCGGTGGCCGGAACGGATGCTCGACTGGCTGCACGACGAGGTCGTGGACGAGCCACGCAAACCGAAGTGACGTGATGACCCCCTCGAGCCGAAGCGGATCGCGCCTGTGACACGTGTTCGCGTGGGCATCGCCGCGGGCGGGATCGCCCTGATCGCGTTCGGCCCGTGGCCTGCCGCGGCCGTCGAGACGTCGCGGCCCGCCGGGGACGCGGCCGTGACCCGCTGGGAGCCGGAGATCGCGGCGCTCGAGGCGCTCGACGCCCGCGAGGCCGACCCTCCCGCTGCGATCCTGTTCATCGGTTCGTCGAGCATCCGCCTCTGGGACTCGATCGCCACGGACATGGCCCCCTGGCCGGCCCGACGCGACACTCTTCCGGGACGACCGGCTGCACCTCAGCCCGGCCGGCTACGCCGTCTGGGCCGAGACGATCGCAGCGGCCCTCGAGGTGGTGCTTGCAGGCGCCGACGAAAAAGGAGACCGCGTAGAGCAGGAGGCGATTGGCCTCGCCGATGGTGAGCGGCCCCCACGATAGCCACTGAAATGGCCCGTAGACGGCCATCATCGGCATGAAGCCCGCACGCTCGACGGCCAGGACGTGTCTCGGCCCGTCAACCGGCGGTGCCAGCGTAGGTCGGGTGGCAGGCGGGGCCGACCGGCTCGAAGTGCTTGTAGCCGAGGACGAACTCCTGGTGGCCGAGCGCTTCCGACGCGGTGCGTCGACCTCTGGCCACCTCGAGCACGAGCCGGTGGATCTCCGCGCCCACGTCGTCGAGCGAGCCCCGGCCCTCCAGGATCCGTCCCGCATCGACGTCCATGTCCTCGGCGAGGTTGCGATAGGTCTCGGGATTCGCACACACCTTGATCACAGGGGAGATCGCGGAACCGACGACCGACCCGCGGCCGGTCGAGAAGAGCGTGACGTGCGACCCGCAGGCGATGAGCTCCGCGATCTCCGCGTTGTCGCTCGTGTTCGGAAAGCCGAAGCGCACCTCGCCGTCCGGCACGACGTCGAGGAGGTAGAGCCCGCCCGCCCGCGGCACGTCGCCCGGCTTGATCAGCCCGGAGATCGGGGCGCACCCGCTCTTCGAGTAGGCGCCCATGCTCTTCTCCTCCTGCGTCGTGAGGCCGCCGTCGGCGTTGCCCGGCGCGAAACTCCCGTGACCGAGCACGGTGTAGTACCTCGCGGCCTTGGCCACGCTCTCGATGAGGATGCGGCCGAGGTCCGGCGTGACCGCCCGGTCGGCCATGATCTGCTCGCAGCCGATGAGTTCGCCCGTCTCCTCGAAGATGCAGATCGCGTCCTCGGCCACCAGCCGGTCGAACGCCCGGCCGATCGCGGGATTCGCCGTGATGCCGCTCGTGCCGTCGCTGCCACCGCAGACCGTGCCCACGACGAGTTCGTGCGCGGCAAGCGGCCCGCGCGGGGTGTCCTCGAGCGCACGCCGCGCCTCCTCGACCCAGCGACGCCCCTGCTCGATCGTGGATCGTGTGCCGCCGCGCTCCTGGATCACGACCACGTCCGCCGGCCGGCCGCTCGCCCGCACGGCGCGCAGGAGCCCGCCCCGGTTGAAGCCCTCGCAGCCGAGCGACACGAGCAGCGCGGCACCGACGTTGGGGTGCGTGCAGAGCGACTCGAGCATCCGGAAGGAATACTCGTTGGGGAAACATCCGCCGAAGCCGATGAGATGGACGTCCGCCTCGCGGAACGGCAGCTGGATCTCCCGGGCCACGTGGTGGGCACACTCCACGAGGTACACGACCACGATCGTGTTGCGAATCCCCTTGCGGCCATCGGCCCGCACGAAGGCGTCGTGACGGATCATGCGGAGCACCCCATGTCGAGAGATCGGCACGCCTCGCGCGGCGGCCGTGCCGCGGGAGAGGCCGGGCGTCATCACCACCCGACGTGTCGGGCAGGATAGGATTCGGCCCGACATCCCCGCAACCGGCTGCCGCCCCAGGACGCGTTGGCATGCGTGACGAATCCCCGCAACGGTCGCCCCCCGCGGCCGAACGACCGGGCCGGCCCCACTCGGCCTGGTTGCGGTCGGCCTGGTTGCGCTCGGCCTGGCTCCCGGTCGCGCTGCTCGTGCCCGTGGCGCTGCTCAATTACCTCGACCGTCAGATGCTCGCCACGATGAAGTCGTCGATGGTGGCCGACGTGGTCGGCCTCCAGACCGACGCCCAGTGGGGTTTCGTGCTGGCCTGTTTCAAGTGGGTCTACGCGCTGCTCAGCCCCGTCGGCGGCTTCATCGCCGACCGCGTCAGCCGCCGGTGGGTCATCGCCGTGAGCCTGTTCGCGTGGTCGGCCGTGACGTGGGCGACCGGGCACGTGACGAGTTATGACCAGCTCGTCGCCACACGGGCGCTGATGGGGGTGAGCGAGGCCTTTTACATTCCGGCGGCGCTCGCCCTCATCGCCGACCTGCACGCCGGTCCGACGCGCTCGCGGGCCGTCGGGATCCACCAGACGGGCATCTACCTCGGCCTCATCCTCGGTGGGTTCGCGGGCCACGTGGCGGACGAGCCGAGCCTCGGCTGGAGGTGGGCGTTCGGGGCCGCCGGGCTCGTCGGGATCCTCTACGCCCTGCCGCTCGTTTGCCTGCTGCACGACCCGCCGCGACCGGCGCACGACCGCGGCCGCATCTCGCCGCGTGCCGCCGTGGGCGAACTCGTGCGCAATCGCGATTTCCTCCTGCTCGTCATTGCCTTCACGCTCCCGGCCATTGCCGGCTGGGTGATCAAGGACTGGATGCCCGTCATCCTCAAGAATCGCTTCGCGCTCTCACAGGGCGCGGCGGGCACGACGGCCGTGGTGTGGGTGCAGGTCGCGTCGATCCTCGGCGCCGTGCTCGGCGGACTGCTCGCCGACCGCTGGATGCAGCGGTCCGTCCGCGGCCGGGTCTACACGAGCGCCATCGGCATGGCGATGTTCCTGCCGGCCCTGCTCGGCCTCGGAAACCCGGGCAGCATCGCGACCGCGATCGCCATGCTCGTCGTCTTCGGGATCGGCTGGGGATTCTTCGACTCCAACAACATGCCCATCCTGTCGCAGGTGACGCGGCCGGAGGTGCGGGCGACGGGGTACGGCATCATGAATCTGGTGAGCATCTCGGTGGGAGGCGCCGGTGACTGGGGGTTTGGCGTGCTGCAGGACATGGGCGCGCCCTTGCCGCTGATCTTCGGCGTGTTCGCCGGAGTCGCGCTCGTGTCCGTGGCGGTCATGCTCCTCATCCGTCCACGGCACGCGTGACCCCACGCGTGCCCCATAGAGGCCCCGACCGGGCGGGCGCTCAGTGAGCCCCGGCCCCACCGCCGAAGAGCCGGCCATGCTCGAGCGTGTACGTGGGGAGGTAATCGCTCTTCATGTTGTGCAGATGCACGTGCTCGCCGGGCTCGATGTCCTGCGTCGCCGACCCGATCGACACGCCGTACTTGAGGATCTTCTCGCTGGTGCCGATCCGGCGGCAGGCCACCTTGTGACCGAGGCCGAGGGTCGACGCGAGCCGCAGCGATCCCGCGCCGCCGTCGGCCCACTGGATCGTGTCCCCGGCCTCGCCACGGCGGGCGAGCACGACGATGTTGTCGCTCGGCGAGAGGTGGATCGCGTGCATGCGTGCATCCTAACGGGACACCGCGGGAAGGCCCACCGCGTCGCGACCCGCGGCCAGGCTGAAGGCCGCCCGCCCCGCTGCCGTCAGCCCGCTGGCACCGGCCGGCCGTCGAGAAGCCACGCGAGGTTGAACGAGACGATCTGCACCGCGGCGTGCGGCCCCTTCGGCCCACCCTCGAAGATGAGAAAGATCCGCCCCTGGCTGGGCGTGCCGGAGCGTCCGACACCGAGGCATGAGTAGGCGCTCGGCCCGTCGTGGACGAGCCGCTTCACCGGCCACGTCGCACCACCGTCGAAGCTCGCCCAGACGGTGATTTTCTCACGGGCGGTCGCGATCGAAGCCCCCACCCTGCCCGGCATCACGCCGCCGTCCGTATCGGCATTGCTGTAGAGGAGCACGTCGCGGCCCGCGATCGGCAGCCGGATCATGCCGCCCATGAGGCCGTAGGACGTGCCACGCGCCCCATCGGGAAGGTCCGGACTGCGGCGGGCGTCGATCCACAGGTCGCCGCCATCGTGGCTCGTGGCCAGAAACCGGTTGCCGCGACTCATGTGTTCGCGAGAGTTGTAGAGGATCGACCCGTCGGAACGCTCGACCAGCGCGGCTTCGCCCGTGCCGAGGACCGGGAAGGGCTTGCTCACCTGCCACGTCTTCCCACGGTCGTCACTCCACACCGCCGTCGAATAGTGGTAGGGCCGCCACTCGACGTCGTTGGAATCCTTCGGCCCCATGATGCGGGCGGCACTCAGCAGCCTGCCGCGGTGCGCTCCGAAGGCCAGCGTGATGCCACACTGCATCGCCGCGACGCCTTCGACCCCGGGCACGAGGCCGAAGCCGTCGGGCCGCACGTCGATGGTCTCGCGGGTCCACGTCACCCCGGCGTCACCGCTGCGGTAGAGCCAGCGCCTCGTCGGATTGAAGGAGAGGACCTCGCCGGTCGTCTCGTCGACGAGCGCGTTGCCCTGATTCGCATCGTCGCCGATCACGATCTCGTCTCCCCACGTCATGCCGCCGTCGCTGCTGCGGCGACATGTCCCGCCCCCCGGCGAGCGAAACGCGATCACCGTGCCGTCGGGCGCCGTGAGCACGCCGGCCCAGCCGCCCCGGCCCTCCCAGAGTTGCTGCATGGGCGTGAGGCGCGGTTCGGCGAGGAAGTCGTCGAGACGCGAGGCAACCGCAAAGTCGAGCGGCTCTGGCCGTGCCGAATCGGCCGCAGCGGCCGGACGGCCTCGCCCCGCTTCGCCGAGAATGGCCAGGGACAAACACAGCAGCGCGCCAGCCCGCCGACCGGTGCGCGCCCCGTTCATCGGAATCATGTGCGTCTCCAGTTGGAGGCCATCGAGCGTCCCTCGTGTCCCTCAGGATACCGCCCCATGCACATTCCGATCCCCGCTGCCACTTCGAGGACAGTACCCGACACAAAACGCGCCGGCGCACGCGCCTGGCACCCCCATTTCAACGCAGCCTCCTCCTCCGCCGACCCCGGGCGGACAGGATCTTTCATCATCGCCGTGTGTCGGGGCCTACGATAGACGTGTGAAATCCCCAGACCGGTCGATCGCGAACGTTCGGAGGCCCACGGTCATGGTCGCGCTCCGCTGCGGCTTGGCTCAGGTCTTCGACCGGCTTCATGCCTCATCCGTCAGGGAGTGGCTCGACCGCTGTGTCGTCAGCCTGGCGGCCGTGGGATTTCTCTGCCACTTGCTCTTCGTGGCGGCAATCAACCTGCTGCCGGAGACTCCGGAGACGATCTTCGAGGGGATCGACCGGAGTCTGCTCCATGCGGTCTACACGCCTTTCAGCATCATTCTCTTCTACGAGGTCATCCTCCTGGTCTTCGCCCTCGCCGACTCCCATACCGGCGAGGTCTCCAAACAGTATCAGATCGTCTCCCTGATCGTGGTTCGTCGCGTCTTCAAAGACATCGGCAGCTTTGCAAGTTTCGACCAGTGGCTGGGTGAACTCGAGGCCGTCAAGGCGGTATTGCTCGACATGGGCGGCGCCGTACTGATGTTCATGCTCGTCACCGTCTTCACACTTCTCCGCCGCACCATCCCGAAGGTGCCGATCGAACGCAACCTCGATGGATTTATCGAGTTGAAGAAGGCGATCGCCGTGCTCTTGCTGGGCCTCCTGTCGGGCCTGGCCCTGCTCAACCTGGCGGTATGGCTGCGGCTCCTGCCGGCCCAACTCCTCGGCCTCGCACGACTGCCGGCGGATGTCGATCTCTTCTTTTTTCCGCTCTTCTTCGAGTTCATGATCTTCACCGATGTATTCATCCTCATCGTTTCGCTCGCCTACTACGATCGCTATGAATACGTCTTTCGGAATGCCGGCTTCGTCATCTCGACCGTCCTGCTACGCGTCTCACTGTCCACTCCCAAGCCCTACGATCTCGGTGTCGCGCTGATCGCGATGGCGTATGGCATCGCGATCCTCGCGGTGTTTGGCTGGTTCAGTTCCATTGTCCGACCGCGTGTTCCCACGCACGCGACCCACGCCACGCGGTCATCCGACGACCATTGAATGCCCGCCGTGGCCACACTCCGGCAGCGGCCGCACGGGTCATGGCCGCGCGGCTCGCACCGCGGCACGGTTGAAGACGACGGCGAGGACCGCCGAACCGGCGGCGTAGGCCATGGGCATGCCGCCGTATCCCGCGTCTTTCGGGTTGACTGCCACGAGCACGAACAGGGCGGTGGCCGTCACGCAGGTCAACGACAAACCCGTAAAAACAACCCGCCACGCTTCGGACTTCATGTAGAGACCCCATGTTCTCGCAGCAGCTGCGCGGCCGTGGAGAGGGCTTGTTCGGCGACGGCGGGGAGCCTCGATGGACGGGGCCCGCCGGCCGACGTCAGCAGCGAGAGGACCAAAAGCCTCAGCTTGGTACCCGTCGAAACGCGTGCTCGTTCCTCCAGCACCCGGAACCGCCGTTTCCTGATCCTCGTGCCGATCGCATGATATACGCGTGACGCCGTCTGCACGGCGACGCGGGAATCCCGATCCAGAGCGCTGATGCCGGCATCACCGGCAGCGTAGTAGCCATCGGCCAGTCTGAGGATTTCCGCCACGCCCTGTTTGACGCCGCCTTCTTCGAGTGGCGTGATCCCGGGGCGCAAACCGCCGGTCCAGAGCACGGGCAGATAACAACGAGAGCGCCGCCAGTCCTCCGCCACGTCGCGGGCGATGTTGGTCAACTGCATGCCCATCCCGAGCGCCGCGGCGTTGGGCAGGAAGCGACGGTCTGCAAGGCCTAGAATCGGACACATCAAAACGCCGACGGCACCGGCGACCCGAAAGCAGTAGCGAAGCAGGTCGTCCTCGCTGAGGCCGGCCACCGGCGTGAGGTCGGAACGCATCCCCTGTAACAACGCCTGGCCCGCCTCGATGGACAACTGGTATCGCCGGACCAGCGACGCCAGCCAACGGCTTTCGTTCGCGGTCGGCACTTCCCCTGCGGCGATGAGTCTCAGGTCGGCGGCGGCGTGGTCGAGAAATGCGGCGGCCTGTTCCGGCGCCGAGGCAGTATCGACGCCGTCGTCGCACCAGCGGCACCAGGCATAAAGCTGCTCGACGGCCACCCGTTTTCCGGCGGGCAGCAGCCGGCAGGCGACCGAGAAGGAGCGACTGTGCCGCCGGATCGAGTCGCCGGGTCTCGATGCGTCCCTTCCGCCTGCCCCAGGATCCGTTGGGGCGTAGCCACTCGCGTGGGGCCCGGGTGTGAACGAGGCTGGCCGCAGCGGTGCGCGGTTACTCCACATGGACATGGAAATCCGCCGCAATGGTCGCGCAGGTTGCCTTCGCGGAGTTGACCACCCCGGGTACGCCGGCACCCGGGTGAGTGCCAGCCCCGGTGAGGTAGAGTCCGGGGATGTCCGGGTCGCGGTTATGGGGGCGAAAATACGCGGTCTGCGAGAGCGTTGGTGCCACCGAGAACGCCGACCCGTGGTGCGCCGAGAATCTGGCGGCAAAGTCGGCCGGCGTGAAGTGGCGACGCGTGACGATCGCCTCGCGGACGCCCGGAACGTGAGGTTCCAGGGCCGAGAGGATCGCGTCGCCATAGCTGCTCGCCACCTCGTCCCAGTCGATATCGGCGTTGCCGAGGTGCGGCACGGGGCTCAGCACGTAAAACGATTCGCCTCCCGCAGGGGCCATTCCGGGGTCGGTGACGGTGGGAGCGTGCAGGTAGAGACTGAAGTCCTCGGGGAGGCGATGGCCCCGAAAGATGTCCCGCAGCAGCCCTTGGAATCGTGGCCCGAAGAGAATCGTGTGGTGGGCCAACCGAGGATACCGCCGGTTCGTGCCGAAATAGAGCACAAACAGCGACATCGACCATCTCATCCGCTCGAGTCGCCGCTGGCGCCGCTCCGCCCCCGCGGTACCGCGGTAAAGCTGCGCGTAGGTGTGGTGGACGTCAGCGTTCGACACGACGACGTCGAAAGCCTCCGGGGGGCCACCGATTGCGGAGACGATGTGCTTCGTCCCGCCGCCGGTGGTCTGCACGTTGACGCGATCCACGGCGGAATTGAGCCGGAGCGTGCCGCCGATGTCCGTAAAAAGTCGGACGAGTCCGCGGACGAGCGCTCCGGTGCCTCCCTCGGGGAAAAACACGCCCCACTTCCGCTCGATCCAATGAATCAGGGTGTACACGCAGCTCGTGTCCAGCGGATTCCCTCCGACGAGCAGCGGATGGAAGCTGAAGGCCTGCCGCAGATGCTCGTCCTTGATGAACCGTGACACGGTCGCGTACACGCTCCGATCGGCACGCAGCCTTGCAAGAGCCGGAGCGGCCCGGATCATGTCGGCGAAGTTGAGAAAGGGAACCGCGCCGAGATCCTCGTATCCCTTCTCGAACACCCGGCGCGTGAAGTCGGCGAACCGTCGGTAGCCCGCGATGTCACCGGGACTGACCCGACCAACCTCCTCGATGAGTGCCTGCTCATCGGCGACGTAGTCGAACGAGACGCCGTCACTCCACTGCAGCCGATACAGCGGTGTCACCGGCAGGAGTCGCACGTAGTCCGACAATCGCCTTCCGGAGAGCTCGAACAGTTCCTCCAGACAGTGAGGGGCGGTGATCACCGTCGGACCGGCATCGAAGACATACCCCCCGTCCTCGTACACGCA
>JBJTBO010000513.1:0-22394 GCA_046091445.1 Planctomycetaceae bacterium
CCGCCACCGCCGGCGAGGATCGACTCGAGCTCGGCCCGGTCGGCGAACCGCACCGGGGCGCCGGTGGCGTAGGCCGTGAACTGGTGGAGCAGGTTGCGCGCGATCTGCCGCTCCTCGGCGACGAGCAGAGCCTTGAGCGCCCGGATGTCGGTGAACGCGCGCCCGTCGGGCAGCCGCCCCGATGGATCGCCGGGGGCGGCGAGCCGATAGGCGTAGTCGTGGCCAGCCCGGTCGATGCCGGTGACGAGATCGCCTTCCTCGAGCCCACGATAGCGGTCGCGCCAGCCGCCGCAGATGTCGAAGGACTCGAGCGCGAAGCCGACCGGATCGAATCGCGCGTGGCACGAGGCGCACGAAGCATCGGCGGCGTGTCGGGCGAGCAGGTCGCGTATCGACGTCGCGCCGCGGATGTCGGGCTCCACGGCGGGCACGCTCGCCGGGGGTTTCGGCGGCGGTTGACCGAGCAGCCGCGCCATCACCCCGGCGCCGCGGACCACCGGGGACGTGGTCGTGCCGTTGGCGGTCACCCGCTGGATCGCCGCCTGCGTGAGGAGGCCGCCGCGCGGCGAGCCGGGCGGGAGCGGCACACGTCGCACCGCGTGGCCCGCGAGCGGCGGGAGCCCATAGTGCCGGGCGAGCCGGTCGTTGGCATGGACGAAGTCGGCCTCCACGATCGACCGCGCGGGGAGGTTGTCACGGATGAGCGACGTCACGAAGGCCCGCGACTCGAGCGCCATGCTCTCGGCGAGGTAGTCGTCGAAGCGGTACTCGGGGTGGAGCCGCACGTCCGGTTCGTCGCGACGGACGTGTCGCAGGTCGAGCCAGTAGTCGGTGAACGCCTCGATGAACCGCTCGCAGCGGGGATCGGCCACGAGCCGATCGGCCTCCGCGGCGAGCGTCGCGCTCCCCGCGAGGCTCCCGTCGCGCGCCCTGGCCAGCAGCACGTCGTCCGGACGCGTTCCCCAGAGCCAGTACGAGAGCCGGGCCGCGAGATCGAACATCGAGCGGCCGCCTCCGGCGGTCCCGTCGAGGCCGCGCGGCTCGCGGAGATAGACGACATGCGGCGAGGCCAGGAGCGCCGCCTGGCCCGTGAGCAGCGCACGGGTGAACGGCACGCCGGCGGCGAGCGCGTCACCGACGAGTCGCTCGTAGGGGGCGAGTTCGTCCGCGTCGAGCGGCGCGATGACGGCCCGGTCAGCGAATCCCGCGAGCCGCCGGCGGGCGTCGGGCACCGCGTCTGACGTCGCCACCTCCACCGGCAGCGGATCGCCGGACGGTGCGGCACGGAACGTGAGCGTGCCGAAGAGCACCTGGTAGGACGCGGGCGGCCACGGGTCGGGCGGAAGCGGCCCCGTGATCTCGAGCGACTGGATCGCCACCCCCGGCTGACCGCCCTCGGGAAACGGCGGATAGCGGTAGGTGGGCGGGCCGCCGGCGACGTTCCGCGCCAGGGGCACGGGCAGCCCGAGCACGCTGTACTCGATGGTCTGATCGGCATGGAGCAGCACGGTCGTCTCGAAGTCGCGGGGCTCCGGCAGGATGTCGAAGATGCCTCCGACGCCGCGCACGTCGCCCGACACGTCGGGACCCGACCGCCGCCGCGCGCGGAACGTCATCGGGACCGGCTGGTCCGCCGGCCCGATCGTGAAGCCCGGCTGCTGGAGCACGGCCCGCGCGCGAAACCGCACGCGATACACGCCGCCGCGGCGGGCGATGAAGCCGGCGGGATAGCCGTAGTACGGCCAGTAGGCCGAGCGGAAGATGCAGCATTCGATCGCTGGATCCTGCACGAGCGACGCACGCAGCGCCGCCAGCTGGGGCCCCGTGAACGACAGCGCCGCGCCATCCTTCGCGAAGAACATCGCCTCGCGCTCGCCGAAGGTCTGGCCCTCCGCGAAGAGCCTCGTGGCGAACGCTCCGTAGTGATCGGGGGCCTGCGGGCTCGCGCCCGGTGGCAACGCCTGGGTGACCGCCGCCTCGGCCGCGTCAAGCGTCGCATCGAGCTGGATGCGCGACACGTCGAGCCCCTCCGCCGACTTGTTGAAGCCGTCGCGGACGAGGTCCTCGGGCAGCCGGTCGGCGACATCGAGCGTGGGGAGGGCGAGCACTTCGCGCAGCGTCTCCTGGTACTCCGCCCGGTTGAGGCGGCGCAGCGGCACGCGACCTTCGACACGGATCGCCTCGGCGTCCGCCGTGACGAGCGCGGCGGAGAGCGCCTCGACCAGGTGCGCGCGGGCGGCCGGCGCGAGGTCGGACTCGTCCGGGGGCATCTGCCTGCCCGCCACGCGGTCGTGCATGAGGACGAACCGGTCGCGCACCGCCCCGTCGGCGAGGTCGAGGCCCAGCGCGTCGAGATCGAGCCCGCCCTCGGCCGCACCGCCGGCATGGCACGCGCCACAGGCACTCCTCACGAGCCCCGCGAGCGTCGCGGCCGGGTCGGCGCGCGCCGCGCACGCCGTCAGCGCGACGAGCATCCCCACCACGGCGCGCCCCGCCTGGATGCTCCCGCCGCGTCGTTCGTCATGGGCCGTGTCCACGACCGCCCCTCCCGCCTCGTGCCGCCTCAGCGGAGAACCTCGCCCACCATCGCTGCCGCACGCATCACGGCCGGGGCGAGGCGGCGGCCGTCGCTCTCGGTGAGCCGCGGGGCGATCGCGGTGATCCACAGGGACGCGACCGGCGTGTCGTCGGCATCGAGGATCGGCGCCGCGAGGCAGTGGTGCCCCTCGACCGTCTCGCCGAGATCGAGCGCCCAGCCGCGTTCACGCACCGTCGCGAGGTGCGCGACGAAGGCCCGCCGCGACGTGATCGTGGCGGGCGTCAGCGGCCGGAAGTCGTAGTCGACGAGCACCTCGTCGAGGGTCCTCTCCGGCAGCCATGCGAGCATCGCCTTGCCGGGGGCGGCGGCGTGCAGCGGACCCATCGTGCCCGCCTCCACGTAGCACTTGTACGGCTGGCTGCCGATCACGCGGTCGAGCACGAGGCACTCGCCCCCGACCCGCACGCCGACGTGGGCCGACTCGCCCGTCGTGTCGCGCAGCCACCGCATCGGCTCGAGCGACAGCTGCACGAGGCTCCGCTCGTCGCGCCGCGGCTGCGCGAGCCCGAGGAGCCGCCGGGTGAGCACGTAGCGCCGTCCGGGATGCTGCTCGACGTAGCCGTGGGCCTCGAGCGCCCGCGTGAGACGGAAGACGAGGTTGGTGGAAAACCCGAGACCGGTACGGATTTCCTGCCGCGTCACGCCCTCGGGATGCGCGCTGATGAACTCGAGCACCGCGAGCGACCGGTCGAGCGCGGGGGTGCGATACCCCGAGTCACGGACGGCGACCGGCTCCGGGGTGGAGGCACGGCGTTCACGCGGGGCTTTGCGGGCGGCTGTCATGGGGCGTCGACTCGTCGCGAGGAAGATTCCGGGAGGGGGCGGGTGAGCGACCTCGAGCGCGTGGATGACCCCCGGTCAGGACACGATCGGAGCGATCACGTGACCGTGCACGTCGGTGAGGCGGAAGTCGCGCCCCGAGTGACGGTAGGTGAGCTGACGGTGGTCGATGCCGAGGAGGTGCAGCACCGTCGCGTGCAGGTCGTGCACGTCCACCCTGCCCTCCACCGGATGGTAGCCGTACTCGTCGGTGGACCCGTGCGCGATCCCGCCACGCACGCCGCCGCCCGCCATCCAGAGGGTGAACGCCCAGGGATGGTGGTCGCGTCCCGGCTCCTTCCCGAAGAGCTCCGTGTTGGGGGTGCGGCCGAACTCGCTGGCGAAGACGACGAGCGTCGATTCGAGGAGCCCACGGGCCTTGAGGTCGGCGAGGAAGGCGCCGATCGGCCGGTCCACCGCGCGGGCGTGCTGGCCATGGTCGGTCACGAGCTTGTCGTGCTGATCCCAGCCCCCCTTCACGATCTCGATGAACCGCACGCCCCGTTCGAGCAGCCTCCGCGCCGTGAGGCAGTATCGCCCGAAGCTCTCGGTCTCCTTGGCATCGCCGCCGATGCCGTAGGCGGCGAGCGTCGCCGCCGACTCGCCGGTGAGGTTCGCCGCGTCGGGCACCGCCGCCTGCATGGCGTGGGCCTTCTCATGGTTGGCGATCGCGGCCTCGATGACGCGATCGTTGTCGGTCGTCGCGAGGAAGAGGGCGTCGAGGGCGGTGACCGCGGCCCGCTTGTTGGCCTGGAGCACCGCCGCCGGCTCACGCGGATCGAGGTCGGCGAGCGGCTGACCGCCCGACCGGAAGAACTGCGACGCCTGGAACGCGGGGGGCAGAAACCCGTTGGTGCGGCACTGGCGCTTGTTCGAGCCCATCACCACGAAGCCGGGCAGATTCGCCGCCTCGCTGCCCAGGCCGTAGGTCGTCCACGCGCCGACGCTCGGAAAGCCCTGCAGGAGCGACCCCGAATGCAGGAACCCGATCGCCGACTCATGGTCGGGGGAGGGCCCGGTGACGGCGTGCAGGAAGGCGATGTCGTCGGCGTGGGCGCCGATGTGGGGAAAGAGGTCGCTCACCATCCGTCCGCAGCGGCCGTAGGGCCGGAACGCCCAGGGACTTGCCAGCACGTTCGGCGTGGTGCGGCCCGTGATGTCCTCCCGCTTGTCGACGAGCTTGAGCGGCCGGCCGTTCTCCTTCTCGAGCAGCGGCTTGTGGTCGAAGCTGTCCACGTGGGACAGGCCGCCGTCCATGAAGAACCACACCACGCGCTCGGCCCGCACCGGCAGCACGGGCGACCCGAGCGCGACGCCCGTGGCGAACGAGCGGTCGGCGAGCAGGCCGGTGAAGGCGAGCCATCCGAAGCCGAGCGCCGACCGCTCGAGCACCGCGCGGCGCGCGAGGCGTGCGGCGCCGGATGGCTCGTCGGACGGACGGCCACCGGACCGATCGGACCTACCGGACCTATCGGACCTACCGGACATGGAGAAACTCCTTCGTCGTGAGGAGCACGTGGCACAGATCGGCCCACGGTCGTGTGTCGGCCGTGCGACCGGCCGCGTCGAGCCCGTAGGCGTCCGCCTGCGCCTCGAAGAAGACGACGAGCGCATCCCGTTCGGCGGATGACGGCGGCCGGACGAGGGCCTGGCGGAAGAGCTCCTCGACGCGTCGGTCGAGCGACAGTCCGCGCTGCGTGGCGAGCGACCGGCCCGCCCACGCGGCCGCCTGCCGGTGCACGAACTCGTTGTTGAGCAGGAGGAGCGCCTGCCCCGGCACGCTCGTCGATTCCCGCAGGCCGGTCGTCCGCGTCCCCTCCGGCGCGTCGAACATCAGCATCATGTGGTCCTGCGCCTCGCGCTTGAGGTACTGGTAGATGCCGCGGCGGGTGTTGGCGGGTCCGACTCTGGTGCTCTGGTCGGGGGGCCCCGTGAAGCCCTCCGCGGCGCGGTCGAGTTCTCCCGAGACGGCGAGCAGGCAGTCCCGCAGGGTCTCGGCCCGCAGCCGCTGGATCGGCATGTGCGAGAGCAGGCGGTTGTCCGGGTCCAAGGCGAGCGCCTGCGGCGGCGGGACGCTCGAGGCCCGATACGCCTCGGTGAGGACGATCTCGCGGATGAGCGACTTGAGCGACCATCCCTGCTCGACGAACCGCGCGGCGAGAAAGTCGAGCAGCTCGGGATGGCTCGGCGTCGCCCCCGTCGCCCCGACGTTGTCCACCGTGGCGACGATGCCGCGGCCGAAGAGCCAGCTCCAGACGCGATTGACCATCACGCGAGCCGTGAGGGGATTGTCGGGCGCGGCGATCGACCTGGCCAGCGCGAGCCGCGGGTCGATCGTGGCCTCGTCCCCCTGCCGGGCGCCGGCCAGGATCTCGAGGTAGCGACGCGGCACCACGTCGCCCGGCTGCGACGGCTGCCCGCGCTTCTGCACCGCCGCATCGAAGCCGGCCCCCTCCGCCGCCATCGCGGGGGCGCGCCGGAATCGCGGAATCTCCTCGTCGAGCTGCCGCGAGCGATTCACCCGCAGCCGTGTGAGCTCATCGACGTCGGCCTGCCGATTGCGAAGCAGTCCGGCGGTGAGGAGCACGTTGAGGAAGCGGGCCTGCGCGACGGTCGCCGTGCCGTTGGCGAAGGCGTCGATGGCCGCCGTGCCCGCGGCCACCACGCCTCGGGCGATGCCCTCCGGATCGGCCGGCGTGCCGACTGCGTCCAGCACGAGGAGGGACGCCTCCAGCTCATCCGCGGGCGGCTCCGGCTCGTCATGAAACACGACGCGATCCATCGCGAACCAGGAGCGTCCACTCCTGTCGCTCACCGTCCGCTTGAACGGACCATCGCCCGCATCCGAGCGTCGGAAGTGGGCGACGTCATCCTTCGTGACGACCTCGAGGTACGACCGCCCGCCCTGCCACGAGGGCTGATGGCCCACCGGCAGCGTCACCCACGTCGGCAGACGCGAGTCGACGTGTCGGACCTTGGCTCCCTGCGCGACGTTCTCCATCTGCTGGAAGTTGTGCTGGATGAGGCGGATCTGGGCCGCGTCGCCCCCCGCCACCCGCAGGCTGACGAACCTCGCCGCCAGCGGAAAATCATCCGACCGCACGCTCCCGCCGTGCTTCTGCGACAGCCGGTCGGTGGCGAAGCCGGGACCGATGAACCGGGCCACGATCTGATCACCCGCTGGCAGAAGCGCCACGTCGCTCGCGGCACGATGGAGCGTGTCGGGAAGCACGCCGCCGCCATGCCAGGAACCGGGCGACGTCGCGAAGTCGGCGGCCACGCGACAGGCGGCGGCGTTCCGTGCCGAGCGTTTCGCGGCCAGGTCCCGCACGGCCTGACCGGCCCCCGCGAAAGCCTCGACGGACGCCTGCCCGGCCAGCCCCGCACGCCGCGCGACGGCGACCGCGTGCAGCGGGTGGTCGATCGCCTTCACGGCGTCGTCGAGGGCGCGCCCGAGCGCCGGCAGCGCACCGGGGGCGACCCCCGACGGCATGCGCTCCGCCGCGAGCGTCTGTCCCACGGCTGCCAGATCGTCACGCCACGCGGCGGCCAGCGCCGTGACGATGTGCTCCTTGAGATCGGCGAGTTCGGACATGCCGGCGCGTCGCACCTCGTCATCATCGATGACGGCCTGCGTCTGACGGGCACTCGCGAGCGTGCCGAAGAGGGCGTAGTAGTCCCGCTGGGAGATGGCGTCGAACTTGTGGTCGTGGCAGCGGGCGCACGAGATCGTCAGCCCCTGAAACGCCTTGCCGAGCGTGTCGATCTGGCTCTCGAGCATCTGCGCCTCCTCGAGCGCCACGTCCGTGGCGGTGGAGGAGATCTCCATCAGCCGCAGGTGGCCGGTGCCGAGGACGGCCTCGTTGATCCGGAGCACCGGGTTGTGACGCGGCGGGAGCAGATCGCCGGCGATGTGCTCGGCGACGAGCCGGTCGTAGGGGACGTCGGCCAGGAACGCGCGGATCACGTAGTCGCGATACCGCCACGCCTCCGGAATCGGGTAGTCCCGCACGTAGCCCCCGGTCTCGCCGAACCTGACGAGGTCGAGCCAGTAGCCGGACCAGTGCTCTCCGAAGGCGGGACTCGCCAGGAGCCGATCGACGAGTCGTTCGACCGCGTCGGCCGACGTGTCGGCGAGGAACGCGTCCGCGTCGGCCACCGTGGGCGGCAGGCCGGTGAGGGCGAGCGTGAGGCGACGGACGAGTGTGACCGGCTCGGCTGGAGGGGCCGGCTCGAGCCCGGCCTCGCGCAGGGCCGCGAGCAGGAAGCGGTCGATCGCGGTCCTCGACCAGCGCGCATGATCGACGTCCGGCGGCCGCACGGGCCGCACCGGCTGCCACGCCCAGTGGTCGCGTCGCGCGGCGAGCTTGGCGGACCATGACGCTTCCGCTGCGACCGCGGGAGCCGGTGGCTCGTCGGGCAGGCCCGGCAGTCCGAGCGCGATCCAGCGCGCGAGGTCGGCGACCGCACCCGTGGAGAGCCGCTCGCCGCCCTGCGGCATCTCGCGACCGGGCACCGCGTGTCGCACAAGCTGCAGGAGCAGGCTGCGATCCGGTGACGAACGGTCCACGACCGGCCCGTTCTCGCCCCCCGCGTCGAAGCCCCGCCGGGAGTCGAGTCGCAGTCCCCCCTCGGCCACGTCACCTGCATGGCACTCGAAGCACCGCTCCACGAGGAGCGGCCGGATGCGGGCCTCGAAGAAATCGTCCGCCCAGCAGGGAGTGACGACGGTCGCCACGAGCAGGCACAAGAAGCGAGCGGTCAGGCGGAGCGTGCCCGTGTCCTGAGTGCGTCGCATCAGCATGGCCTCGCGGGCGTGACCTCGACGGTCGTTCTATATAGTTACCACGGTGTCTACAGATACGCAATTCGCGCATCCCCGTTCCCGCAGCCTCGCGTCCGGGCCGCGCGGGATCCGTCACCCCCTCCCACGACGCCCCCGAGCGCAGCCGACGCCCGCGCTCCGCGGTAGTCTGATGCCCCCACAGCCCGGAATCGTCACCCCCGACACCGCCTGCAACCCGGTGCACAGCCCCGCCGGTCTCCATGAAAATCATCCGCTTCCTCTCCGCCGGCCGCGAACACCTCGGCCGCCTCCACGACGACGGCCACGCGACGCTGCTCGAGGGGGACCTGTTCGGGACGCTCCGCGACACCGGCACCCGCGCCGCCGTCGAGAAGCTGCTCGCGCCGCTCGAACCGCGGGACATCCTCTGCATCGGACTCAACTACAAGCAGCACGCCGCCGAGAGCGGGTCGGCGCCCCCGGCCCACCCGGTGCTCTTCCTGAAGAACTCCGGCTCGCTCCAGCATCCCGGCGACCCGATCGTGCTGCCGCGCAAACTTCGGAGCGATCGCGTCGATTACGAGTGTGAACTGGCGGTCGTGATCGGCCGGCGCTGCCACAACGTCGGCCGCCACGAGGCACTGGCCCACGTGCTCGGCTACACCTGCGCCAACGACGTGTCGGCCCGCGACTGGCAGCGCGATGGCGGCGGGGGGCAGTGGTGCCGCGGCAAGACCTTCGCGACATTCTGTCCCCTCGGCCCCGCCATCGTGACGACCGACGAGATCACGAACCCGAACCGGCTCACGATCCGCACGGTGCTCAACGGCGAAACCATGCAGGACTGGAACACCGGGGACATGATCTTCGACGTGCCGGCACTCGTCGAGTTCCTGTCGGCGAGCATGATCCTCAACCCGGGCACCGTGATCCTCACCGGAACCCCGCACGGTGTCGGCTTCGCCCGCACGCCGCCGGTATTTCTCCAGCCCGGCGACAGCGTGACGGTGGAGATCGAGGGGATCGGACAGCTCACCAATCCCGTGGTGGAGGAGCGCTAGGACCGACGCGCGGGACGCCACCGCGATGCCGTGATCGGCGTCGGCGGTTCGCGCCCGCTCGGCAGGCGGCGGCCCAACGATGACGACCGCATCGTCAGCCGCCCGATCGAGCGACCTCGCGCAGCCGCGGTCCGTCCGCATCGCCGCCGGCGCGACCGAGGCCGTGTTCGAGTGGAGGGAGGACCGCTTTCGCCACCGCGTGCGGACGATGTCCTCCGAGGGGATGACGCTGGTGTTCGAGTCGATCGAAGGCGTGGAGGACGCCGGAGGACATCCCGACCCGCGGTGGCCCGCGTCGCCGGTCATCGCAGCCCTTGCGGAAGGCGACCCGGTCGGCGGCGCGCTCGTGGGGATCGGTGCGGCCGGACGCAGCCACTTCTCACTCGCGGTGACGCCGCACGCCACCCTGCGCGACACGCTGGTCTTCGAGGTTGCATGCCGCGTGCGCGACGCCCCCGCACGGCTCGGCTCGGCCTATTGCCGGACCGCACCCGAGGGCGACGTCGTCATGCTCTCCCCGGGACGCGAGCCGGGGGATTCCGGCCTCCCCAGGACGATCCGCTGGACGTACTCGATCGGTCCGGCCGGCATCGCGCCGGCGTAGGCCCCGACCACGTGGACGGCGGCTCCTTGCGATGTGCCCGCCGATCGATCACATTCTGGGGGGCTTCGGCGCCGAGCCACAGGCGTCCGCTCAGCGTGGTCGGCAGGCCGCGCCCATCTCCAGACCAGGTCGAACCGATGCCGACCATCTTCGACACGATCGATCGCCTCAAGGCCGAGTGGACCGACAAGTATGTCGTCGTCGACTCCGCCGTCCCGGAACTGGCCCGCTTCGCCGCCACCACCGGGGTCGTGAAGACGGTCAACATGAACGGCCGCTGCCTGGTCGAGTTCGACCAGTTCAACAACATCGGCTGGTACGACATCGATCCGTCGGCGCTGCGAATCGTGACGGAACCGCTGCCCAAGCCGGCTCCGAAGCCGGCTGCCAAGCCTGCCGCCAAGGATGCGTCGGCCACATCCGCAGCCAAGCCCGCGTCCAAGCCCACATCCAAGCCTGCGGCGAAACAGGCGGCAGCCAAGCCCGCCGCCAATCCGGCCGCCACACCAGCGGCAAAGCCGGCCGGCGGTGCGGCACGCCCCTCCACGGCCGACATCCTCGCCATGGCGCGGGGCGCGAAGGCCGCCGCGGCGAAGCCCGCGGCACCGCCGGCTGTCGACGAGGAAGCCCCTGCCGAGACCGCGGCCGAGACGGTGGCCGAATCACCCGCGGATCCCGCGCCCGAGGCCAAAGTCCCCGCGGCGACCCCGAAGGCTTCCGGCCCCCTGCCCACGACGACCGCCGAAAAGATCGCGTGGTGTCGTACGCACGACGCGAAGGGCTGACGCCACGGCTCCATCCGCGGAGTAATGCCGCCGCGCGCTCATGACGACCCGGACCGCAACGACTGGCGCGATCGCGCAAGGAGGCGAGCGATGGAGTGCGTGAAGAATGGGCCGCGGCATGCGGCCGGCACGGGGATGATCAGCGCCTTCTGTCTGGTGCTTCTGGCCGCCATGCCGCTCGCGGGCTGCAGCCGGCTCTCCCAGCATCCGCTCGTCGTCGCGGCGGTCGAGGAGGTGAGCGGCAATCCGCGCGTTGCGGAGATGCTCGGCAAGCCGGTGACCTGTGGCACGGCCGTGCGCGGCACAGCCAACGAAACCGACGGTATCGCCTCGCTGCAGTTCGACGCCCGTGGTCCGCAGGGGTCGGGAATCGTCGTGGTCGAGGGGAAAAAAACCCAGGGGGCCTGGGGCGTGACGCACCTCGAGCTGCGCCCCCCCAACGGGGCCGCGCTGCAGCTCACCGCCGACCTCGAAGCCCGCGTGGGCGTGGACACCCCGGCATTCGACCCACACGCCGCGCCGGTCGCGCCATCCGGAGCAAAGCCTCCGCCCAGCGAAATCGAGATCACACTGCCGCCCGGTCCGCCCGGCCAGTGAGCCTCGCGCCGAGGCCGATCGACCCTGCCATGCTCCTCCTCACCGGCCGCGCGCGACGCTGCGATTTTGCAGCGACGATTTGTTTGACTCGCGTGAAGTGCGTTCCATAATGACGCTGTTCCTGTCGAACGTCCTCCGACCCGTCGTGGCCAGTCCGGCCGCCCCTTGAACGGGTCGCATGTCGGTCTCCGAGCGCTCGGCTCATCGCCCGGCGGCCGGTTCGTGATCGACATGCTCGTGAGGACCGAACGGAACGCGCGCACCCGGGGTCAGCGGGATGGTCCTGCCGACAGATCGGGACACGATCAACGTGGTTTCCTGGAGTCCTTTCGTTCCCATGGCACGGATTCGCAACGTCTTCGAAATCATCGAACTGTACGGCCACGACGAGAACTTCGAGCCCCAGTGCACCGACGACTTCGCGCCGACCCATGCGCCCGCCGGGTCGAAGCAGAAGATCGACGTCCTGGCGGAGCGAATCCAGCGCGGCATGCCGCTGTGGCACCCCGAGGACTCGACCGAATCCTCCGCCGACATGCTCGTGGGCGCCGAAGGCTGACCGCACGCGTCGCCCGTCGTATGGCGCGGTGACGACGTCGCCCGACGCACGGCCGACGACGCCCGAATCATCCCCCTCCGCGGGTCCTGGCGCGGAGGGCGATTTCGATGTCGCGTTTCGCCGAGGCGGCCTTCAGTTTCTCGCGCTTGTCGTGCGCCTTTCGTCCGCGGCCCACGCCGACGAGGACCTTCACGCGGCCGTTCTTGAAGTACATCTTCAGCGGCACGAGCGTCAGGGTCTTCTCGAACGCCTGCGCGGCGAACTTCCGGATCTCGCGCCGGTGGAGCAGCAGCTTCCGGGGCCGCTTCGGTCGGTGATTGAGCTGGTTGGCCTTTTCGTACTCGGGAATGTCGCAGCCGATCAGCCAGACCTCGTCCCCATCCACCCGACCGTAGGCCTCCTCGAGCGACGTGCGGCCGGATCGCAGGCTCTTCACCTCGCTGCCGACGAGCACGATCCCGCACTCGAGCGTGTCGAGAATCTCGTACTCATGCCGTGCGCGCCGGTTTTCCGCGACGACCCGCTCCGCAGGCTTCTCTCCCGCCTTCTTGGCGGACGGCTTCGGGGTCGCTCGGGTCGGTTTCGGGGCGGTCACGACGGCGATCGGGTCCGTGGCGGGGGTCGATCCGGACATTACACTGTACGCGGGCTCGGTCGCACACGGCAGCCGCGGGCGTTTCGCTACCCATCGACTCGGGCCTCTCGTCGGCCGGACCCGCGACGATTCGACCCCACCTCATTCCGCACCGTCCGGCCGCGATCACGGCCGACCCGCCATGCCCCACCGGTCCCCTCAGACGGCCGTCTCCCTCGTCGCGGCCGCGCTCGCCGCCGTCCCGTCGTGGGGTGCCGCGGCCCGTGGTCAGGCCGTCGCGGTGGAGACCGATCGGCCGGGCATCGTCACCGGTGACGCGCGGCCCGCGGGAGACCACGCGGTGCGCGTCGAGGGCGGCTGGATGGTGGCGTATGACGAGACCATCCCCGGCACCGACGTCACCTTCCGCATGATCCCGGTTCCCGGCGGCACGTTCCGGATGGGATCGCCGTCCGACGAGGCCGGCCGAGCGGCCGACGAGGGTCCTGTCTTCGAGGTCACCGTCGAGCCGCGATGGATGGGCCGCTGCGAGGTGAGCTGGGCCGAGTACCGCCGGTACATGGACGCCTGCGACCTCTTCAAGGCGCTCGAGTCGTCCGGCCTGCGGCTCGTGACGACCGACAACGAGGCGGACGCCGTCACGGCGCCCTCCAATCTCTACGACCCGACCACGACGTTCACGAACGGCGAAGACCCCGAACTTCCCGCCGTCACCATGACCCAGTTCGCCGCCAGGCAGTACACGAAGTGGCTCAGCGGCCTGACGGGCCGGTTCCATCGGATCCCCTCCGAGTCGGAGTGGGAGCATGCCTGCCGGGCGGGAACGACGACGCCGTGGTCCAGCGGCGCGGACCCGGCCGCGCTCGACGAGGTGGCATGGCTCTCCGCCAACTCGGACGAGACCACGCACGCCGTCGGCACGAAGGGCGCCAATGCGTTCGGCCTCCACGACATGCACGGCAACGTGGCCGAATGGGTGGTCGACGAGCTGCTCGCCGACGGCTACGCGAGACAGGCGGCGGCACCCCAGCCGCTGGCCGCCGCCGCCGCCATCGCCTGGCCGCAGCGACTCTATCCACGCGTGGTCCGCGGCGTCGTCGTAATACGCCCCGCCGCGGCGTGCCGCAGCGCCTCCCGTCGCGGGTCGCGTGACGCGGGGGGCAATGCGGCCAATCCGGACTGGAAGGACGTCGACCCGAACCTGCCCAAGAGTCCGTGGTGGTACACGGAGGCCCCGGCGCTCGGGGTGGGGATGCGGCTCGTGCGACCCCTGCAGGAACCCGACGCCGCGACCCGTGCCCGCTGGTGGGACGCGGACGTCGAGAGCATCCGTGCCGATGCCGCCGATCGGCTGGCCCAGGGGCGCGGAGCGAGGGGCCTGGTCGATCCGCAGCTGCCGGAGGCGGCCCGGGCGGCAGGACTCGCCGATTGACGCTCGGGCGCACAGGGCAGCACACGATCACGACCGACCGACCACCCACGACCGACCAACCACGACCGATCTGACGGAACCGTGCGAACGCGGGAGCGAATGACCTGATGAAGACGCGCACAACGAACGCCGCAAATCGAGGGCCGGCGCGGGGGCGGATCGCCCCGCCCATCCTGCCCGCGCTCGCGCTGGTCATGCGCCCCGCGCGCGCGCTCGGCGCGGGACCGTCGGACACGGCCCGGGCCGCCGACTGGCCGGACTGGCGCGGACCGATGCAGGACCGCCACGTGCCCGCCGGACTGCCGCTCGTGACCACGTTCGACGCGGCGTCCGGGAAGAACGTGCTCTGGACGAACGAGCACGCCGGCGGCATCTCCACGCCGGTCGTCATGGACGGCCGGCTCTACACGCTCGCACGCTCCCAGCCCGACACCGTGGACGAGGGGGAGATGGTCATCTGCCTCGACGCGATCACGGGGAAGGAACTCTGGCGCAACGTCTTCAACGTGTACCTGTCAGACGTGCCCGCCGAGCGCGTCGGGTGGTCGGCGATCGTCGCGGATCCTGAGTCGGACACGGTCTTCGCCCACGGCGTCTGCGGCGTCTTCACCGCGATCGACGCGGCCACCGGCAGCACGAAGTGGCAGCGGTCGCTGCACGAGGAGTTCGGCTTCCTCTCGACGTACGGCGGCCGCACGAACGTGCCGATCGTGTTCGAGGACCTCGTCATCGCCAGCGCCGTCGTCACCGGCTGGGGTGACACCGCCCGCCCGGCACACCGCTTTCTCGGACTCGACAAGGCGACCGGCGAGGTCCGCTGGATGAACGGCACGAAGGAACTGCCCGAGGACACGACCTACAGCACCCCGGCGCTCGCCGTGCTCGATGGCCAGGCGGCGCTCGTGTTCGGATCGAGCGACGGCAGCACCTGGAACTTCCAGCCGCGGACGGGCAGGGCCCTCTGGAACGTCAGGCTCTCGCGCCGGGGCGTGAACTCGTCGCCGCTCGTCATCGGCGACGAGGTCTGGATCACGCAGGCGGAGGAGAACCTCGACAACACCTCGATGGGCTCCCTCACGGCCTTCCGCGGTGCGGGCTCCGGTGACATCACCGACACGGCGGTCGCCTGGCAGGCCAAGGGCGTCACGGCCGGCAAATCGATGCCCGTGGTGCTCGGCGACCGCATCTACGTCGTGGACGACGGTGCGAAGGTGCACATCTTCGACAAGGCGACCGGCGCCCGGGTCGGCCGCCCGCTCAAGCTGCTCGGCACGATCGCCCGCGGGAGTCCGCTCGTCTCCGACGGCAAGCTCTGGATCTGCTCGACGAGCGGCTGGCACGTGCTCGAGCCGAAGGGGGACGGCCTCACGTTCGTCGATCGGCGCCGGCTCGAGGCCGACGACGAGGTGACCGCCTCGCCGATCGCGTGGAACGGCCGGATCTATCTGTCGACCGTCTCGCGTCTGTACTGCCTCGGTGACGGCACGCCACCCGAGGTGTCCGGCCCGACCGAGACGCGGGCCGAGCTCGTGTCGCGGGCGACGTCCGGGGCGCCGGGAGAGCCGGCATGGCTGCAGGTGGTGCCGGCCGAGGCACAGATCGCGGCGGGCGCGGCGCTCCCGCTGCGGACCCGGCTCTTCGATGCCGCCGGACGCTTCGTGAAGGAATCACCTGCCATGTTCACCGCCACCGCGGGCACGGTCACCGACGTCGGGGCGTACACGGCGCCGGCGGGCGTCCACGCGGGTGCGATCGTGACCGCCACGGTGGGCGGCCTCGAGGGCCGGTCCCGCATTCGCTCGATGCCGCCCCTCCCGTGGCGGTTCGACTTCGAGGAGATCGCCCTCGCGCCCGATCCCCGCTCCGGCGCGATCCGCGGCGAGCCACCGCTTCCCTGGATCGGCATGCGCTACCGGCACGTGGTGCGGGAGGTCGACTGGTCGAAGTGCCTCGTCAAGGTGACGACGATCCCGAAGGGCACGCGAAGCCAGGGCTGGATCGGCCCCATCGATCTCCACGACTACGTCATCCGTGCCGACGTGAAGGCGCAGGAGCAGGGCGCGCTCGGCGCGCGGCAGACGCAGGGTGGTGACAGCGACGCCGACGCGTTCGCGAAGACGTTCGGCAGTGCCGCGGCCCTCGAGAAGGCCCGCATGCCCGACATCGGCCTCGTGGCCCAGCGCTACACCCTCGACCTCATGGGCGCGAGTCAGCAGCTGCAGCTGCGGTCGTGGCCGCCGCAGGTCGCCACGCACTTCTCGAAGACCATCCCGTTCCCCTGGGAGGCGGGCCGCTGGTACACGATGGTCTTCGAGGCCCGGCGCGACGGCACGTCGGCCGTGCTCCGCGGGAAGGTGTGGCCCAAGGGCGAGACGGAGCCGCGGGAGTGGACGATCGAAGCGGTGCATGCGGCGGGCAACCTGCAGGGCAGCCCAGGCTTCTTCGGCAACTCGAAGGATTCCGAGATCTACATCGACAACGTCTCCGTGGAGGCACTGCCATGACCCTGACCGTCCGTCCCCTCGGCTCCCGCCTCGCGGGACTCCTCGTGCTCGCCCCGTTCGTCGCGGCGATCGCCTCCGCGGCGGACTGGAACCAGTGGGGCGGATCGCCGCTGCGCAACAACACACCCGACGCGCACGATCTGCCCACCGAGTGGGAGACCGGCGAGTTCGACCCCGACACCGGTGCCTGGAAGCCGGAGACGAGCCGGAACATCGCGTGGGCGGCGGCCCTCGGCAGCCAGTCCTACGGCAACCCGGTGGTCGCCGGCGGCAAGGCCTACGTGGGCACGAACAACGGCGGCGGGTGGCTCAAGCGGTATCCGGCCGAGGTCGCCCTCGGCTGCCTGCTCGCGTTCGACACGAAGGACGGCGGGTTCCGCTGGCAGGATTCGAGCGAGAAGCTGCCGACGGGCCGCGTGCACGACTGGCCGCTCCAGGGCATCTGCTGTGCCCCGCTCATCGAGGGAGACCGTCTCTGGTACGTGACGAGCCGGGGCGAGGTGAAGTGCCTCGACACGGAGGGATTCCGCGACAGCGAGAACGACGGCCCCTTCACGGGCGAGGCGGTGCAGGCCGAGGACGAGGCGGACGTGGTCTGGGTGCTCAACATGATGAAGGATCTCGGCGTCTCGCAGCACAACATGTGCTCCTGCAGCGTGACGAGCGCCGGCGACTTCCTCTTCGTCGTGACCGGCAACGGCGTCGACGAGGGGCACATCAATCTTCCGGTCGCCGACGCGCCGAGCTTCCTCTGCGTGGACAAGCGCGACGGGAAGGTGCTCTGGGCCGACAACACTCCGGGCGCCAACGTGCTGCACGGGCAGTGGTCGAGTCCGGCCTATGCGGAACTCGGAGGCCCGCCGCAGGCGATCTTCGGCGGTGGCGACGGCTGGGTCTATTCCTTCGATGCACGGGGTGAGAACGGGCGGTCGAAGCTCCTCTGGAAGTTCGACTGCAATCCGAAGGAGTCGAAGTACACCCTCGGCGGTCGCGCCGACAGGAATCACGTCATCGGCACCCCGGTGATCCACGAGGGACTCGTCTACGTCGGCGTGGGCGAGGATCCGGAGCATGGCGAGGGCGTGGGGCACCTCTGGTGCATCGACCCGACGAAGCGGGGCGACGTGTCGAGCGAACTCGCCGTGAGCCTGACCGACCCGATCACGCCGCTGCCCCATCGCCGCAATCAGGCGGTGATCAAGGAGCAGGGCGAGGTCGCCCGGCCCAATCCCGCCTCGGCCGCCGTCTGGCACTATCCGGGCCACGATGCCGACGGCGACGGCAAGCTTTCGTTCGAGGAGACGATGCACCGCACCTGCGGGACCGTCGCCATCAAGGATGGACTGCTCTTCGTGGCCGACTTCAGCGGTCTGTTTCACTGCGTCGACGTGAAGACCGGCAAGCCGTTCTGGACGCACGACATGCTCGCGGCGGCCTGGGGCTCGCCCCTGATCGCCGACGGGAAGGTCTACATCGGCGACGAAGACGGCGACATCTCCATCTTCACCCTGTCGCGGGAGAAGGATCTGCTCGCGGAGATCAACATGGGCAACAGCGTGTACTCGACGCCGATCGCGGTGGGTGACACGCTCTACATCGCCAACAAGAGCCATCTCTTCGCGATCCGCGAGGGGGCCACGCCCGTCGTACGGGCGCCGTGAGCCCGGCACGTGGTCCGGGCATGGGCGGTGGCGGAAGGGGGGAGGCAGCATGCGTGGACTGGTCGAAGGCCGCGGGGCGCCCGTGATCGGAGCGCCGCCGCGACAGGGGACGTGCGGCGGGCGCCGACAGGCGCCACGGGCGCTCGTCGCCAGGATCGTGGCCGCCGGCATCGTCGCCGCCGCCGTGCAGGGCATGGCCGATGACACCCCGCGGGCGGGCAGCGTGCCGCCCGAGATTCTCCTGGGAGCGCGGCGGGTCGCCGTGCTTGGCGACTCGATCACCTACGACGGCCGCTGGGTCGCCGACCTCGTCGCGTGGATGGAGCGCGAGGGAACCGAGGCCGAGGTCATCGACGTCGGTCTGCCGAGTGAGACGGTGTCGGGACTGTCGGAGGAAGGGCACGCCAACGGCTCGTTCCCGCGTCCCGACGTCGCCGAACGCCTCGACCGCGTGCTGCGCGTGGTGCGACCCGACCTCGTGCTCGTCTGCTACGGGATGAACTGCGGCATCTATCGGCCGCTCGACGAGGAACGGTTCGGTCGCTATCGGGCGGGCATGGAGCGCCTCCACGCCGCGGTGGAGGCGGCCGGGGCGAAGGTCGTCCACCTCACGCCGCCGGTGTACGACGCGCGGCCGGACAAGCCGGGCCCGGCGGCGGAGTTTTTCCCGGCCGGCGAGGCGGCAGCCTACGACGACGTCCTCGCGGCCTATGGGGAATGGCTCCTGTCGAAGCGGGCGGATGGCTGGCTCGTCATCGACGTGCATGGTCCGATGAAGGCGGCTCTGCTCGCCGCGCGGGCGGCCGACCCGGCCGCGATCTTCGCCCCCGACGCGGTGCATCCCAACGATGCGGGACACTGGGCGTTCTGTCGCGCGGTGCTGGCGGGCTTCGGTGACGACTCGTTCGCGTCCGCCGACTCGCCGGCGGTGCTGGGGCCCGTCCTGCCCGAGGTGACCGCGCGGCTGCAGCTCCTCCGCGACGCCTCCCTCTCGGCCGCCGGACACCTGCGCCCCGGCATGAAGACGGGCGTGCCGCTCGCGGAGGCGGAGGCGCGGGCGGCCGTGCTCACCCGCTCGATCCGCACCCGCCGTCTCCAGCTCCTCGGCAGCGCGCACCAGAGCGGGGAGTGGCGGATGCCGATCGAGTGGCCGCGGCCGCCGGTGGTGGCACCCGGGCCGGCGCCGGCGGAGGCCGCGGCCGTGCCCTCCGACGCGGTGGTGCTCTTTGACGGCACGAATCTCGACGCGTGGGTCGACGGGAATCGCTGGACGGTGGCCGACGGTCTGGCGACCGTGCGGGACACCGACATCTCGACGCGCGAGGCGTTCGGCGACTGCCACCTCCACGTCGAGTTTCGCACGCCGGCCGATACCACCGGCAGGGGCCAGCAGCGGGGCAACTCCGGTGTCTTCCTCATGGGACGCTACGAGATCCAGATCCTCGACTCGTTCGAGGACGGCACCGACAACCCGCTCACGTACCCCGACGGCCAGTGCGGCGCGCTCTACAAGCAGCGGCCGCCGGCGGTGAACGCCAGTCGCCGGCCGGGCGAGTGGCAGACCTACGACATCCTCTTCACCGCGCCGCGGTTCGCCGCCGACGGCAGCCTCGCCAATCCGGGCCGCGTGTCGGTGCTCCACAACGGCATCGCGATCCACGTCGACACCGAGATCCTCGGCGACACGGCCTGGCACGCACCGCCGACGTATCGTGCCCACCCCGACGCGCTGCCGCTGCGCCTGCAGAACCACGGCAACCCGGTGCAGTTTCGCTCGATCTGGATCCGTCCCGTCGCGGCCGTCGCGCCCGTCCTCATCGACTGAGCACCCGGGAGCCGCCCGGTCAGACTTCGCAGACTTTGGGACACGTCTGCCCGAGCAGGATGCGAGGAGTGCCGACCGGGGAAGCCCTCGGCGTTTCCACCGGTCGGCCAAAGTGGGCACAGGACACGTGGACGAACGCCTTGGAAGCCCTGGAAGGCTTTGTCCACGGACAGTCAGACGGGCACGGTGGCGGGCAGGACGAAGATCTTGCCGTCCCCCATGCGGCCCGTGCGGGCCACCTCGACGATGCGGTCCACCACCTCGTCGACGCGGGCGTCGTCCACCCACAGCTGGATTTCGACCTTCGGCAGGAAGGCGAGCGAGTACTCGCTGTCCCCGTACTGATCGAGGTAGCTCTTCTGGCGGCCGTAGCCCTTCACCTCGCGCACGGTGCAGGCCTCGAGCGGGGCGAGCCGCAGTGCCTCGAGCACCTTCTCGGCCAGAAACGGCTTGACGACGGCGATGACCTGCTTCACGGCGGCTGCCTGACATGGAGCGGTGCGCCGACCGCCGGAGCGTCGCCGTCTTCGGCACCCGGCCGGGTCGTGCGTCCCGGGCCCGGTCGCACGAGCGCGGTCAACTGAAGAAGTTCTCGCCGAACAGGTTGAGGGGGGGCTTCGTCTCGACCGTGATGTCGCCGTGCACCTTCGTCTGGCAGGCCAGCCGCATCGTCTTCTCGTTGCCGATGTAGGCGAGCGAGACCGCGAGACGGGCCGTCTCGAGGAGCCCCTTGGGGCTCACATGCTCCATGCCCTTGGTGATGAGCACCCGGCAGCTGCCGCACTGCCCGAGGCCGTGGCAGTTCACGAACCGGTGCACACCCGGGTAGAGCGCCACGCCGGCGGCCAGGGCCTCCTGCCGCAGGTTGGCCCCGTCGGGAACCTGGATTTCCTTCTTTTCGGTGGCGAACGTGATCGTGGGCATGGGAATCACTCGATGAAAGCGGCCGACGTCGCCGATACTGTAGCCTGCTGGGAGAGGTCCTTCCAGCAGTCCCGGTGAGCTGCCATGGCCGAACTGTCCAAATACCAGCAGACGATCGTCCGCGGTTACTACGCCAACCTCGACACCGCGCTGCTCCAGCGGCTCGGCGAGCGGGTGACCGACCTCTACCTCGCCGAGGGAAAGAAGCGGGCAAAGCTCTGGGACGGCATCGTCACGGCGCTGGCGAAACTCGGCGTGCCGCAGTCCCGCATCGACCAGCTGCGGGCATCCGACGATGCGAGGCGTCTGGCGGCGCTCGTGCAGGAACTGCACGGCAAGGAGTGAGCCGCACGCGGCACGAGACGCGGCCCGATTGACCGCGGCGACGGCCTCCCGCATCCTGTCGGGTCGATCCGATCGTCTTCCCGTCACGCCGCACTCGCATGCCCGACCTGCCCGCCTCCGCGCACGTCCCGGCGCCCGCCGGCGACGACCACGTCGCCCTCGTGGATCGCCTGCGCTGGCGGAAGTTTCCCGTCCTCGACGACGGGTTCGTCGCGCTCGTCGACTGCATGGGGGACGACGGGGCCGTCGTGCAGGCGGCACGGGTGAGCTACGGGGCGGGCACGCGGCGGGTCAGTGACGACCGTCAGCTCATCCGCTACCTCCTGCGCCACGCCCACACGACGCCCTTCGAGATGGCGGAGTTGAAGTTCGTGGTCCGCGTGCCGATGGACTGCTGGCGCCAGTGGAGCCGCCATCGCACCGCGAGCGTCACCGAGTATTCCACACGCTACTCGCTCGCGATCGACGCGATGCAGTCCACGCCGGACGACGGCTGGCGCACCCAGGCCAGCGGCAACCGGCAGGGCTCCGGCAACCCCGTCGCCACGGACGTCGGGCGGCGGCTCACGGCCGAAGAGGAGGACCTCCAGCGGAGCGCCCGGCGCGTCTACGAGGAGCGGCTCGCGGCCGGCATCGCCCGCGAGCAGGCCCGCAAGGACCTCCCGCTCTCCACCTACACCGAGGCCTACTGGAAGATCGACCTGCACAACCTCCTCCACTTCCTCGCGCTCCGGATGGATGCGCACGCACAGCTCGAGATCCGCAGCTATGCGGAGACGATCGGGCGCGAGATCGTCGCCCCTCTCTTCCCGCTCGTCTGGGAGGCCTTTCTCGACTACCGCGTCGAGGCCCTGCGTCTGACGCGACTCGACCAGGGCGTGATCCGCCGTCTCGCCGGCCGCCCGAGCGGTGCGTTTCCGGCGTCGCACGCCGACTTTCTCGCCGCCCAGGATCCGTCGTGGCAGCCCCTCGAGCGATGCCGTGAGCGGGACGAATGTCTCGCGAAACTCGTCGCCCTCGGCCTCGTGATGGCCTAGCCGGCTCTCGGGTTGTGCTGAGGCTCCGGGTCGGGGGACGGCAAAAGTCTCCTCGCTCCGGCCGCGGCGGCCGCTCGCTCGGGAAGCGTTCGCCGACCCCCCTCCCCTCGTCTATTCTCCCTGTGGCGTACGCCTCCCGGCGCGCGAATGGTCCCGCGCGAGCGCTCTCGGCATCGCTGGAGTGCCGGCTCGGGGGGCGGCAAAAGTCTCCTCGCTCCGGCCGCAGCACCCCTGGGCCGCGCCAACGCAACGACGTGCCGG
>JBJTBO010000514.1:0-7380 GCA_046091445.1 Planctomycetaceae bacterium
CCGTGGCGACGATGGCACGCGACGCGGTCGCCAACCGGCGACTCATCGACCCGAACCCGGTGGCCGTCACGGAAGCCGACGCGGCGAGGATCTACCGCGACGTGCTCGTCACCTGCTGAAAGCAGCTCGGTTTCCCTCGAGGCCCGGAGTCCCCATGAAGACCCTGCCACGCTTCTGGTTCGAGCCGCGTCCGTGGGTGGACGGCGTCTGGCAGCCGACCGACGGCACGATCGCGGTGCGAAACCCGGCCACCGGCGCCGTGCTCGCGGAGGTGGGGCGGGCCGACGAGCGGCTCGTGACCCGCGCCATCGACGGCGCGGCCCGCGCGTTCCGCACCTGGAGCGCGACGCCTGCCGCGACCCGCGGTGCGGCGCTCTCGCGCCTCGCCGCGATCCTGCGTGCGCGGCGTGACGACTATGCCACCCTCCTGACCGCCGAGCAGGGAAAGACCTGGGCGCAGGCCGCCGGCGAGATCGAGTACGCGGCCACGTTTTTCGCGTGGTTTGGGGAGGAGGCGCGGCGGGTTCACGGAAGGATCGTGCCCCATCCCGAGGCGGGGCGCGAGTTCCTCGTGGAGCGGCGGCCCGCCGGCGTGGCGGGCCTCGTGACGCCGTGGAATTGTCCGCTGGCGCAGGGGGCGAAGAAGATCGCCGCGGCACTCGCCGCCGGCTGCACGGCGGTGTGGAAGCCAGCGGAACTGACGCCGCTGGTGGCCTTGGCGCTGGCGCCCCTGGCCGCCGAGGCGGGCGTGCCCGACGGCGTGCTGCAGATCGTGCCGGGGCAGGGGAGCGTGGTGGGGGGCGTGTTCGCGGCACACCCGCTCGTGCGCATCATCAGTCTCACCGGATCGACCGCCACCGGCGCGCACGTGCTCGCCGCGGCAGCGCCGGGGATCAAGCGCGTGTCGCTCGAACTCGGCGGCAACGCCCCGTTCATCGTCCTGCCCGACGCCGACCTCGACTTCGTGGCGGCGGAGCTCGTGCGGCTCAAGGTCTTCGTGTCGGGGCAGGTGTGCGTGACGGCCAACAGGGTGTTCGTGCCGGAGTCGGCCGCGGCGGAACTCGAGGCGCGTCTGGCGGCACGTGTCGCGGCGCTCGTCGTCGGCAACGGCCTCGCCGACGGTATCGACATGGGACCGCTGATCCATGCGGCGGCCTGCCGCGACGTCGCGACGCGGGTGGCGGCGGCGGTTGGTGAGGGCGCGCGGATCGTCACCGAAAACCGCTCGGCCGATGCTGCGGCCGATCTCGACCATGCGAACTTCTCACCGCCGACCGTGGTGGGCGGCGTGACCGACGGGATGCGGCTCGCGCAGGAGGAGATCTTCGGGCCCGTGATCCCGCTGCTTGCCTATCGCCGCGTGGGCGAGGCCGTCGAACGGGCCAACGCCACGCCCTACGGACTGGCCGCGTATGTCTACGGTCGCGATCTCGACCGCTGCCGTGCGGTGGCGGGGGCGCTCGAGGTCGGGATCGTGGGTGTCAACGAGTGGCGTCCCCTGAAGGCCGAGATCCCCTTCGGGGGCGTCAAGCAAAGCGGCATGGGGGCCGAGGGTGGCGAGGAAGGGATGCGGGAGTTTCTCGAGACACGCGTGGTCTCGATGCCCAGGCCGGGGATCGAGGGATGACGGGCGCAGGCCGTGGCACGCGTGACGAAAGGCGACTCCGCTCCGAGGCGTGGTGGAACGACCCGGCCAACCCCGGGATGACGGCCCTGTACCTCGAGCGCTTCCTCAACAGCGGCCTCACCCCCGGCGAGCTGCAGGGGGGACGGCCGGTGATCGGCATCGCCCAGAGTGCCAGCGACCTCACCCCCTGCAACCGCGGGCATCTGGACACCGTGCAGCGGATCCGCGACGGCGTGCGCGACGCGGGCGGGCTCCCGCTCGTCTTCCCGATGCATCCGCTGCAGGAGTCGGCCCGGCGTCCGACGGCGGCCCTCGACCGCAACCTCGCGTATCTCGCGCTCGTGGAGATCCTTCACGGCTATCCGCTCGACGGCGTGGTCTTCACCACCGGCTGTGACAAGACGACGCCGGCGGCCCTCATGGCCGCGGCCACCACGAACCTCCCGGCGCTCATCTTCAACGGCGGCCCAATGCTCAACAGCGTGCTCGACGGCGAGCCGGCGGGCGCGGGTACGATCATCTGGGAGGCACGAAAGCGGCTCGCGGCTGGCACGATCGACGCGACCACCTTCATGGACCTGCTCGCGGCTTCCGCCCCGAGCGTCGGCCACTGCAACGTCATGGGCACGGCCCTCTCCATGAACTGCCTCGCGGAGGCGATGGGGATGGCGCTGCCGGGAACCGCCCAGATCCCGGCGCCCTACCGTGAACGCGGCCAGGCCGCGCACGCTGCCGGAAGGCGGATCGTCGAGATGGTGCATGAGGATCTCCGCCCGCTCGACATCCTCTCGCGGGCGGCACTCCTCAACGCCATCCGCGTCACGACCGCCCTCGGCGGGAGCACCAACTGCCCGCCGCATCTCCTCGCCATCGCCCGGCACGCCGGCCTGGAGCTCTCGATCGCTGACTGGGAGCGCGAGGGGCTGGACCTACCGCTGCTCGTCGACCTCCTCCCCGCCGGCGCGGGTCTGGCAGAGGACTTTCATCGGGCCGGCGGCCTGCCCGTGGTCATGGGGGAAATGCTCCGCCACGGGCTCCTCGACGGGAGCCCGCTGACGGTCACCGGCCGCAGCCTCGCGGACAACCTCGCCGGTGCGCCGCCTCCCGACGGCCGCGTGATCCGCACCGTCGCCGCGCCGCTCCGCGCACGTGCGGGGTTTCTCGTCCTCGAGGGCAACCTCTTCGAGGCGGCGCTCCTGAAGTCGAGTGTGATCAGCGACGACTTTCGCCGGCGCTACCTCGAGCGCGCCGGCGACGAGGAGGCCTTCGAGTGCCGTGCAGTGGTCTTCGACGGCCCCGAGGACTATCACGCCCGGATCGACGACCCCGCGCTGGGCATCGACGAGACGTCGCTCCTCGTGATCCGCGGCTGCGGCACGCTCGGGTTCCCGGGCAGCGGCGAGGTGGTGAACATGCTGCCGCCGGAGCGGCTCGTGCGGCGCGGCGTGACGGAGCTTCCCACGCTCGGCGACGGCCGGCAGAGCGGCACGTCCGCGAGCCCCTCGATCCTCAACGCCTCGCCCGAGGCCTACGCCGGCGGGGGCCTCGCACGGCTGCGTACCGGCGACCGGGTGCGGGTCGACCTCGCCCGCCGCCGAGTCGACGCGCTGGTGCCCGAGGCCGAGTGGCACGCCCGTGACACGACCGCGTGGGAGGAGGTCCCTCCCGGCGACACACCCTGGCAGGCGCTCTACCGCTGGCACGTGGGGCAGTTGCACACGGGCGCCTGCCTCGATTTTGCCTGCGGATTCCGCGACGTCTGCCGCACCATTCCGCGTCACAGCCACTGAGTCGCCGAGAGCCTCTGCCTCGCCCCTCTCTGGTCCCGCTCGAGTCGCTCCGCAGGCAGCGGGCCGGTGTGAGCCTGCGTATCCTTCAAGCGCGCATCCACGCCACGCGATGCCGCTATCCGAGTCTCTCGAGCATCCGACGAGTGCCGATCGCCACTCGGCCGGCCCGAGCCCGAGTCTTCAGCGCGTACAATAAGGCCGGGCTTTCGGAGGCCGATGCGGTGGTGGCTTTGCGTTCCCTGCATTCGCTCGTCGATTCCGATCGGCAGACGATCGAAGAAATCGTCGCATCGCTGCCGGCCGCCTGGCCTGTCGACGCGATCATGCTCTATGGATCGAAGGCGCGGGGCGACGACACGCCCGAGTCCGACATCGATCTTCTCGTCCTCACCGCCCGCCCGCTCACTCCGGAGGAAATCGGCGGCATGCGGGCATGCGTGCGGCGAGTCGGCCTGCGGCTCGGCACATGGCCGGAGCTCTACATCCGAACGAGCGATGAGTGGTGGCACGGCGTCTATCAGGCCGCGCCCATCCGCAAGGAAATCGATGCGGAGGGCATCGACGTCTACCGACTCGCATCCAGAGGGAGCGCATGACGGAACAGGAGTCGCGGGACCGGCTCGTCGCCCAACAAATGCTTCTGGCACACGAGTGCCTCGACGACGCCGAAGCGGCGGCGAGCAGGGGCAGCAACCGCCTCGCATGGAACCGGGCGTACTACGCCTGCTTTCATGCAGCGACGGCGGTATTCGTGGCCCGCGACCGAAGATTCAGGAAGCATCGCGGCATCATCAAGGCGGTCCACGAAGAGCTCGTACCCCAGGGTGTGGTCGGCCCTGAGCAGGCCGTGGCATTCGAAGGGCTCTATGCGCAGCGGCTCGACGCTGATTACGGCGACTTTCTGGATATCCCTCGCGAGCAGGTTGCCAACACCCGGGAAACAGCCCGGCGCTTCGTCGCCGCACTGCAAACGGCGATCGACATGCCTGGCCGCGGGCACCGTCCATGACGGGACGACGACGCTCGAGCCCGAGTGGCGGACCACTCCTCCTAAAACTCGGGCGTCTGCACACCGTCAGTCGCCCCGACGAGCCACTTGACCACGACGCCGTCGACCGAGTCGGAGATGAACCGCACCGACGCGTCACCCATGGCGGCCACGGCACCACCGGGATGGAACGAGAACGGTTCGTCGTTCGGGCCGCAGTTGTTCGTCTGCCACGGGCATTCGGCGGGACCGCCAACTGGTGTCGAATAGTTGTTGATCTTGGCCTTCTTGGAGCCGGTGGCATTGTTTGGCCCCGAATAGCCGTTGGTCGCAGCGTCGGGATCGATCCACGCGTACACGCGCCGGCCGCCGGCGGTGCCTGGCAGCGCGGTGCCGTAGTTGACCCCATCCGCCTGCCCAGACCCCATGGGTGAGGGCCGCGACGACAGCGCACCGAATCGCGCCACGTTGGGATGGGCCCGCCCCGCGTCCTCGATGCACATGAGCGTCTTCGACGTGCCGTCGGTCACGCGGGAAATCGTGCCTCCGTCACAGGAGAGATAGCCGCCGACCACCTGCGCCACCCAGGCCGCGGACCCCGAGGGAGTCGTCCTCTCGCCGTATTGAGCGTCCCCAACGGTGCTGTTGACGTCGGAGAGGGCGATGAACATGTAATCGATCCCGCCGTAGCCGTGGACGGGATCCCGAGCACTGCTGGAGAGTGGCGTCGAGGGACAGACGAACGTGCCGATCTTGGACTTCCCCGCCACCTGGTAACCCGGATTCGCCGGATCGTCATATGGCCGCCCCTTCGCCTGCTTATGGATCTGGGCACCGTTCAGCGTGAAGTACGCGCCACTCGAGTGCAGCGTCGCCCCCAGGGCCGTTGGAAGCGTGTCATGATCGAGCATCCCGTGAACGTCGATCTGCTCCACGAATGGCAGAATGAGTGTCGGCGTCGAATGCATCATGTACGTCGTCGACGCCGCACCGGTCGAGTCGCACTGGCCGGGATGCGGCAGCCGCTTGTTGCCTGACTCGAAGGAGAGAACGCCGAGGCCGATCTGCTTCATGTTGCTCACACAACTGCTGCGGCGGGCAGCCTCGCGGGCCGACTGGACCGCGGGGAGCAGCAGGCCAACGAGCACGGCGATGATCGCAATCACGACCAGCAGTTCCACGAGCGTGAAACCATGGCCTTGGGCACGGAGTCGGCGATGCATGAGAGTCTCCATATGGTGGGCTTCAGGACTGAGGGAATCAGAGCGCGTCGCAGTGCTTGTAGAACGACGATGCCCTGACTCGCCGGAGGGAAGCGTGCCACACGCACGTGAGTCCGCTGTGAGCCTTAGGTGAGAATTTGATGAAAAAGGTCCGACCGAGGCTGCCGGACACGGCGTCATCTCGCCGCATCCTGCGGGTATGGGTGAAGCGACGGCCCCGAACGAAAGGACGCAGGCTCATGAGACTGGACCACGGTAGGGCACCATCGTTTTTCGTCGCGCTGTCGCTGTGGGCGGCGATCGCGCCGGCCGCCGAACCGGGTGCGTGGATCGACCTCACGCATGCCTTCGATGCGACGACGATCTACTGGCCCACGGAAAAAGGCTTTCAGTTCGACGCGGGTGCCAACGGCCCGACGGCGAAGGGGTACTCCTACGCCGCCAACCGGTTCTCGACGGCCGAACACGGCGGCACGCACCTCGACGCACCGCGGCATTTTTCCGCGACGGGGCTGACGAGCGACGCCATTCCCGTGGAACGCCTCGTGGGGGACGCCGTCGTGGTGGACGTGTCGGCGAAGTGTGCCGCAGACCCGGTCTACGAGGTGTCGCCCGATGATCTCGTGGCATGGGAGGCGGCACACGGCCGGCAGTTCGTGGACGTGATCGTGCTGGTGCGCACGGGCTGGGCCCTGAAGTGGGCCGACCGGAAGGAGTACCTCGGCACCGGCGCGACCGGCGCCGCTGCGGTGGCGGAACTGAAGTTCCCCGGCGTGTCGCCGCTGGCGGCAAAGTGGCTCGTGGAGCAGCGGCGGATCAAGGCGATCGGCATCGTCTCGGCGAGAAGCGACCACGGCCCCTCCACGCGCTTCGGCGCCCACGTGGCGTTCTGCGGGGCGAACGTGCCGATCTTCGAAAACGTCGCCTCGCTCGATCGTCTGCCCGCCACGGGGGCATTCGTCGCGTCGCTGCCGATGAAGATCACGGGCGGTAGCGGCGGCCCTCTGCGGATCGTCGCGCGGATTAGGTGACGGCCCGTCCGGTCAGCCCGCGGCGTCTCCCGGGTCCGCCTCTCCCAGGTATTCGACCGCGTTGCGAGGCGTCTCGTGGAGCACGCAGCGGACGACGCGGACGCCCGTCGGCAGCGTCAGGGCGACACGGTTCCAGATCGCCACGACGAGATTCTCGGCCGTCGGGTTGATCCCATCCATCCAGGGCACCTGGAGGTTGAGATTGCGGTGATCGACATCGCGGATGACGCGCTCCTCGAGCACGTCCCGCAGATGCTTGAGGTCCATGACGAACCCGGTCGTGGGATCGATCGGACCCTCGACGGTGACGTCGAGTTCGTAGTTGTGCCCGTGCCAGAGGGGATTGGCACATTCGCCAAACACCTCGGTGTTGTGGGCGTCGGACCATTCCGGCCGGTGCAGCCGGTGCGCCGACGAAAAGTGCACGCGGCGGGTGGCTCGCACAGTGGGCATCGTGGGGAACGTCCGGAGGGGAGAAGGCGGCGGGGGGCGGTAGCGGCGTCGTGCCCTCCTTAACGCGCGAGTATACGACGGACGCAGCGCAGACCACGGCCGGACGGGGCTCGTTTGCGGCCCCACACGGCGTCCGTCACGATGACGGCGACGCCGGGCGGGCGACGAAGCGATTGTCTTGCGGCGGCAGGTGAAGGCGAGGCCAGCGATGGATCGACGGGTCGGGATCGTCACGGGCGGGAGCAGGGGCATCGGCCTCGCGATCGCG